>NZ_JBBMEP010000010.1:0-107373 GCF_040096475.1 Faecalibacterium faecis
CGCAATGCAGAGGCCTGCTAACTACCTGACTGAAATCGAAACCTATCTGGAAAAGGCTCTTGCAGAAGCCCTTGAAGAAGAAAAAACGGCATAACGACAGGCACTTGTAAGCCATCAATGAGCCACCAGCCGCAAGTGCAGGGCGGAAAGCATCCGCGCCCTTGCGCCTGATAAAAATTGGAACTTTGATTTTCTCGCCCGGCTTTGCCATGGTGGGACAGTCAAAGGAGCGTGCGTTTGAACAAAAAGAAAAAGTCCACAAACATTTCCCCTTACCCCGATGATGTCATCGACCGTCTGGCACGGGCATTCTACCCGGCGATCCTTGCCTGCTGGAACAGCGAGGAAGGGCAGCGGGAGTTTGCCGCGTGGCAGGCGGAACAGGCTCATATTGCAACCAAAGAAAAACAGGAAGTTCCCGCTGGGGAACTCCCTGCCTTACTTATTGTGTGTGGATTTTTGCAGGGTGCGTCCGGGTGGGCGCACCCTGTTTTTGTTTGTGCTTATTTCTTCAGAATCCGCATTGCGTTCAGAACAGCGATGATCGTGACACCCACATCACCGAACACGGCTTCCCACATACCGGCCATGCCGAGTGCGCCCAGAACAAGGAACACGCTCTTGATGCCAAGAGCAATCACGATGTTCTGCATCACAATCCGTTTCGTAGCCTTTGCAACATCAATGGCTTCTACAAGTTTCGATGGTTCATCTGTCATCAGAACAACATCCGCAGCTTCAATCGCGGCATCCGAGCCAAGACCTCCCATGGCAATGCCGACATCTGCACGGGCAAGAACAGGGGCATCGTTGATGCCATCGCCCACGAAGGCGAGTTTGCTGCCCTGCCGTTTCTGCTTATCCAGCATTTCCAGCTTTTCGACCTTCTGGTCGGGCAAGAGCTGTGCATAATATGCATCCAGACCAAGTTCGTCTGCCACCGACTTGCCGATTCGCTCATCATCGCCGGTAAGCATAACAGTTTTTTCCACGCCGATCTTTTTCAGCTCTGCGATTGCGCACTTGCTGTCCGGCTTCACTTCATCTGCGATCAGGATACAGCCTACATAGCTACCATCCGCTGCTACATAGAACTTTGTTCCGGCTGCATCGCAAGCGGCATAGGCAATCTTTTCAGATTCCATCAGCTTACTGTTGCCAGCCAGTACCTTCTTTCCCTGCACCATAACGCTGATGCCGTGTCCTGAGATTTCCTCAAAGTCAGAGAACTGCTTCTGGTCGATTGGCTTTCCATAAGTCGCAAGAATCGACTTTGCAATCGGGTGGTTGGAATAACTCTCTGCCTGTGCAGCATACTCCAATACCTGCTCTTTCTGGTATCCGGCTGCCGGAATGATATTTGCGACCTCAAAAACACCCTTTGTTAAGGTGCCGGTCTTATCAAAGACCACCACGCTCACTTTGTTCAGTGCTTCCAGATAGTTGCTGCCCTTTACCAGCACACCGCGCTTGGATGCGGCACCAATACCGCCGAAGAAGGTCAGGGGAATAGAAATGACCAATGCACACGGGCAGGAAACGATCAGGAACACAAAACCTCTGCGCAACCACTCAGACCAGCCGCCGCCAAGGACGAGCGGCGGAATGATCGCCAACACAGCCGCCATTCCAACAACGACCGGCGTATAGTATCGTGCAAAGGTCGTGATGAAGTTCTCGGTGGGAGCTTTTCTTGCAGAAGCATTCTCCACAAGGTCAGTGATCTTCGATACCGTGGATTCCCCGAAGCTCTTTGTGACTTTCAGCGTCAGCAAACCGCTCTGGTTGATGCAGCCGGACAGGGCTTCATCGCCTTTGCGGATGCTTCTCGGCACAGATTCGCCGGTCAGTGCCTTGGTGTCCAGCATGGATTCGCCATCCACAACGATGCCATCCAGCGGGATTTTTTCACCGGGTTTTACCACGATGATCTCGCCCACCGCAACGCTTTCCGGAGAAACGACCTGCAATACGCCATTCCGCTTAACGGTCGCCGAATCCGGACAGATGTCCATAAGGTCAGAGATGGACTTTCTGGAACGCTTTACCGCCAGCGACTGGAAGAACTCTCCGACCTGATAGAACAGCATAACTGCAACAGCTTCCGGGTATTCCCCGATGGCAAATGCGCCGATCGTGGAAACACTCATCAGGAAATGCTCGTCAAACACCTGTCCTCTGGTGATATTTTTCACTGCCTGCCATACGACATCCCAGCCAAGAATCACATACGCCACAATCAGAAACGCCAGTTCCGCCAGAGTCGGCAGCTTTGCGAATACGGTCAATGCCATACCGATTGCATAGACCACAGCACCCACGGCAAGCCGTATCGTGCGCTTCTTATCCTCATCGTTATAGACCGCCGCTTTTTCATCCTTTTTGACAGGTGCAGTCGCTTCCAGCTGCTTTTCCGACACTTCAACATCCGGCTCATGGCTGTGTACGATCGTGGTAACGGTATCCAGCAAGGAAGCAGCTACCGATGTTCCAGCCTGAACAGTCAGCGTCTGGTTCATCAGATTCACGGTCGAAGAAGTCACGCCATCCAGCTCACCGACTTCTTTCTCGATCTTTGCTGAGCAGTTCGGGCAGTCCAAACCTTTCAGGAGATAGACTTTCGTCACCGCAGGTTCGGTCTTTTCCGACACTTCAACATCTGGCTCGTGGCTGTGGACGATCGTGGTAACGGTGTCCAGCAGGGAGGTAGCCACCGATGTTCCTGCCTGAACAGTCAATGTCTGGTTCATCAGATTCACGGTCGAAGAAGCCACGCCACCCAGCTCACCGACTTCTTTCTCGATCTTTGCTGAGCAGTTCGGGCAGTCCAGACCTTTCAGGAGATAGACTTTCGTCACCGCAGGTTCGGTCTTTTCCGACACTTCAACATCTGGCTCGTGGCTGTGGACGATCGTTTCGACCTGTTCCGCCAGTGTTGCATCCGCAGACTTTTCTGACTGAACGGTCAGTGTCTGCTGCATTAAATTCACAACCGAGGATTCCACTCCCGGCAATGCTCCGACCTCTTTTTCTATCTTGGCGGAACAATTCGGGCAATCCAGACCTTTCAGGATGAATACTCTTTTCATTTTGACCTCCACTACGTTTTCTTAATTGTTCAATCGCTCAACTTAAAAGACAAAAAGATAATCGCTTGCGCGATCATCCTCTTAAATGCTCAAATCCCTTGTCGATGATCTCCTTTACATGATCATCCGCCAGCGAATAATACACGATCTGGGCCTCTCTGCGGAATTTGACCAGTCCGGCAAGCCGGAGTGCTTTCAGCTGGTGAGAGATCGCCGATTTGGTGACGCCCAGCAGAACCGCAAGGTCGCATACACACATCTCGCTCTGTTCCAGAGCATGAAGGATCTGCACTCTTGTGCCATCTCCGAACAGCTTGAAAAGCGATGCAAGCTGGATGTAGTCGTCTTTCGGCTGCATTTTGCCTTTTACATCGTTCACGATGTCCTCATGGATCACATCGCAATTACAGGTGTATAAAGAATTTGACATCAGACGTTCTCCTTGTTTTGTAGTTGAACAACCGTTCAATCATATTATATCTGCTCTTCCTCCGTTGTCAAGAGGAAAAGTTAGCATCTGCTTCCTGCGATTTGTCGTCTAACAGACCTTGACAGCCTCCTTATTTCGCATACAATATAGTTGAGCGTTTACTCAACTGCCGTATTTTGCGCAGAAGATTTTTCATTTGAACAACCATGCAATAAATAAAAGAGGTCTGCCTGTGAAAGGAAAATTCATCACTCTGGTTCTGACATTGGGATTTCTTGCCGCGTTTGGCGTATTTATGCACTCGCCGCCCTCTATTCTGGATGGGCTGACCGGTGCGACCCCGAAAGCGAAACGTGCCGCACAGATGGCCGCACCGCTGGAGGGCAACTATCTGTTCTGCATCAACCCTGCGCTGGAACCGTTTTCCGATGCGGATTTCCGGAATGATCTGAAAGCATTTGTTTCCGGTGAGACAGAAGTCCTTTCCGATGCCGGACTGCCGCACATGACGCTTTCGGTCTGCGAAACAGACTATCCCTTGCTTTGCTATGCAACGGCTCTTTGTGAACGCCTGACTGCTGCCGGAGCAGATGTCACGTTGAAGCAGTACAGCGAAACCATGCTGCGTTCCCGTGCAATCAATGGGCGGTATCAACTGCTGCTGGTTTCGGAAAATACGCTTGATGCAACAGCATTGCCGGATGCAGACATCCTTCTGCTCTCCGCAGAAGAAATGGAGGACCCCTCATGCGAAAACTGAACACCATTCTCTCCGTTCTGCTACTTTTCATCTGTCTGCTTCATGGGCTGATGGGCAGTTTTATGTTGCTGGGCATCAGTTCCGGGGCAGGAAAGTTTCTGGCATGGATCGGCGTTGGCATTCTGGCGGCGCACACCGTCCTTGGGCTTTTGCTGACCGCACAGACATTCCGGGCTTCCCGGTCCGGCGGAAAACTCTACGGAAAGCAGAATGCTCTGTTCTGGGCAAGGCGCACCAGTGGGCTTGCTATTTTGCTCATGCTCTTTTTCCATATTGGCGTGTTCGGCAGAGTGCAGGACGGCGTATACATTCTGTTTCCGTTCACAACGGTCCGGCTGCTGACGCAGCTTTTACTGGTTGCTTCGGTATTTGTGCATCTTCTGCTCAATCTCCGACCCCTTCTGGTATCGCTGGGCATCGTCCGGGATAAGGAGCAGCGCGGCGACCTCTATCTGATTCTTTCTATACTGGTGCTGTTTGCTGCCGGTTCGATCATTCTATATTATATCGGGTGGAACAATGTATGAAACACACTTTGGTGATCGTGGGTGCAGGGCTGGCAGGGCTTTCCGCTGCTTTGACTGCTGTGAAAAACGGCTGGACGGTAAAGCTGGTGTCCTCCCTTGCCTCCGAGCGGGCGCAGTCTGTTATGGCAGAGGGCGGAATCAATGCAGCCTTGAATACCAAGGGAGAGGAGGATAGCCCGGAGCAGCATTATACAGATACCCTGACCGCTGCCTGTGGACTTGCTGACCCGAATGCAGTCTGGGGGATGACGCAGGCTGCGTCCGAACTGGTGCGCAGCCTGCACCATCTGGGAGTACAATTCAACGTGACAGATGACGATGAACTCGACCTGCGGAATTTTGGCGGACAGAAGAAAAAGCGGACGGCCTTTGCACAAAGCGATACGGGAAAGCAGCTAATGACCGCTCTGATTGATGCTGTGCGCCGGGAAGAAAGCGCAGGAACGGTCGAACGCTTTCCACACCATAAGTTCTGCACCCTGCTGCTTTCCGGGAACATCTGCGGTGGCTGCACAGTGCAGGACACCTATACTGGCGAACTGCTGCGGTTTGTATGCGATGCCGTCCTGATTGCCACAGGCGGGCTGCATGGCTTATTCGGTGATACGACCGGCTCTCTTGCCAATACCGGAGAAGTCACCGCAGAACTGTTCCGTCTGGGCGTTCCGATGGCAAATCTTGAAATGATCCAGTACCACCCTACCACGGTCGAACTGGGCGAAAAACGGATGCTTCTGAGTGAGGCCGCCCGTGGTGAGGGCGGGCGGCTGTTTGCATTACGGAACGGGAAGCCGTGGTATTTCATGGAAGAAAAATATCCGGAACTCGGCAACCTGATGCCGCGTGACATCACCGCGCGGGAAGTCTGGACGGTCAGCCGTGACTATGAGGTGTTCCTTGATATGACAGAGCTTCCTAAAGAAGTCATGGAGCATAAACTTGCCGGACTGGTGGATGATTGTCAGACCTATCTGCACAAAGATATTCGCAAAGAACCCATTCCGATTTTGCCGGGTATCCACTACTTTATGGGAGGCATTCAGGTGGACGAGCGGCACCGCACTTCGATGCGGAATCTGTACGCTGCCGGTGAATGCTGCGCTCAGTACCATGGCGCAAACCGTCTGGGTGGAAATTCTCTTCTGGGTGCGATCTATGGAGGACAGATTGCTGCGGAAACTGCCTGCCGGGAAACAGTCAGTTCCCCCAATATGCCCTGTGCCGAAGAATCCCTTCTGCCCGAACTTTCCCCGGACGCTCAAATGCAGATGAATCGTATCCTGCTGAACGCACTCGGTGTCGTGCGGGATGCACAGACATTGGAAGCGGGCATTCAGGAAATCCGCAAACTGTCTGGCACCCTTCCGCTTCTGGGCTGTGCCATGCTGGAAAGTGCCCTCGCCCGAAAAGAAAGCCGGGGTGCGCACTGGCGGGCAGATTATCCCCAACGCAACGATGCCGTTTACTGCAAAACCACCGTGGCACACTGGAACGGGCAGCATATCGCCATCAGCTTTGAATCCATCCCCGAAAGGCGGCATGATTTATGAACTACACCATCCGAATCAAACGGCAGGAAAACCCGCAGGCTTCACCCTGCTGGCAGGAGTTTTCCTTTGAGGGAAGTGCGGACACCTCGATTGCTTCGGTGTTGAACGAGCTGAATCACCGCAGCCCTCTGTGCGAAAAGAGCGGAACGGTCGTTTCCCCCATTGCGTGGGAATGCGGCTGCATGATACGCAAGTGCGGTGCCTGTGCCATGCGGATCAATGGTCTGCCTCGTCTTGCCTGTTCCGTTTTTCTGCGGGACTGTAAGGGAAGCGTTGTTACTCTGGAGCCTTTGAGCAAATTCCCACTGGTGAAAGATCTGGTCGTAGACCGTTCCGTGATCTTTGAAGCACTGAAGCGGACAAAGCTGTGGCTGGAAGGAGATGCGTTCCAGACCAGCTATACGCACAGCCAGCGGTATCGATCTGCTAAGTGTCTGCTCTGTGGCTGCTGCTTGGAGGTCTGCCCGAACTTTGACCCGAACAGTGAATTTGCTGGAGCTGTTCTGCCCGTCAACGCTTACCGTATTCTGAACGAAGAACAGGATATTGCCCATCAGACAGAACTCGCAAATGCGTATCGTCAGCTTTATTTTGAAGGCTGCGGAAAATCTCTTGCGTGCCAGGACATCTGCCCAGCCGGAATCCCGGTCGAAGAACTGATGTCACGTTCCAATGCCGCAGCGGTCTGGAAGCGATAAAGTGTAAAAGGGTATGCGGTTTATAGCCGCATACCCTTTTATGCTTAATCTTCTAATCCGTGACTTCCCGCCACATTCTTCAGATACTCCTCTGGTTCGCCGTTCAGAATCAAGTCTGCATAGCCAAGCGGGTCATTGTAGATGAGATAATCTAACTCCAACCTCTGCGCCATGGTCACGTCCAATTCATCCTCGACCCCAGTGCAGTCAATGGAGATCATTCTCCCATCCCGGAGCAGCAGCTCCACGCAGCCGGTATCCATGTTGAAATGGCAGGCTCTTGCATCGTACTTCATGTTTGTGTCCTTTCTGCCTTACGGCACCTTTACAGTTGTGACTTTTGTTATACGGTTCTTCTGATAAGGTTTTGGACACACAGCCGTCGGGAAGGAGCCTTCATTTTGCTTTCCGAAGAAAACAAAAAATCCGAACCCTTCTCCTATCGAGAAAAGGTTCGGATTTTCATGGTTTGGTGCGGATAAGAGGACTTGAACCTCCACCGAGTTGCCCCGATTAGAACCTGAATCTAACGCGTCTGCCAATTCCGCCATATCCGCATATTCTGTTGTATTCGTGAGCTGTGACGCTCGGAACGATAGTTATTATACCAGATATGGCAGAATTGTCAAGCATTTTTTCAAAAAAACTTTTTCCTCACTACAAAACGTCATACTTTCGCGAAAAAAGCCCTTTGCAGGCCGATTTTCCGGCGGTGCAGAGGGTCGGAGTTTCTTTGTTTTTTTTCTTCAGCAGGCAGCCGTTCCGGAGGCCAGAAGATCAGACTTTGCCCCACACCAGCCACAGGTACGCATAGCCTGCCAGCACGGCAGCCAGCGTAAAGGGCACGCCGATGCGCAGGAAGTCGCGGGTGGTGACGGTCTCGCCGTTTTTGCGCAGAATGCCAATGGCCGCGATATTGGCCGAAGCACCGATGGGGATCAGGTTGCCGCCCAACGTTGCACCGGTGAGCAGGCCGAAGTAAAACACATAGGGTTCCACGCCCACGCCATCGTTCATCAGGGCGGCGATGCTCTGCACCACCGGCAGCATGGCGGCCACGTAAGGGATGTTATCGATGAAGGCCGAAAGCACCACCGACACCACCACCAGCAGGGTGAACAGCCGGAAAGGGCTTTCCCCTGCCACGGCATGGAACAGCCGGGCTGCTGCGTCGATAACACCCGCCGCGTGGATGCCCGCGATCACGATGAACAAGCCAAACAACAGCAGCAGGGTATCGCAGTCCAGCTCGCCCAGCACATGCGCCAGCGGCTTTGCCGACCCTGCCCGCAGGCAGGCGCGCGCCACGCCAAACAGGCACAGCCCCATGCACACAAGACCGCTGCGCAGCTCGTACACCGTGTGCAGCGGCCCGGCTGCAGGCTCCGGCAGGAAAGATGCCGCAATGAGCAGACCCACCGTCAGCAGCATCAGGGCAGTGGGCACATCGTCCTCCACCTCAGTCTCCACCTTTGCGGCGATAGGCTGGGTCTCGCGGCGGAACAGCCACAGCAGCACTGCCAGCGAAGCAAGTGCGCCCAGCTCTACGCCCCAGAAGATGCCCGGACGGCCCCGCATCCAGAAGAAATCGAAGAAATTCATGTCGGCAAAGCTGCCCAGCAGGATGCTGGTGGTGTCGCCCACCAGCGTGGCCGCGCCCTGCAGGTTAGAGGACACCGCAATGGCAATGAGCACCGGCACCGGCGAGATCTTCAGCTTACGGGCAATGGCAAGGCCCACCGGTGCCACCATGAGCACCGTGGCCACATTGTCCACAAAAGCACTGATGACACCGGCGAACAGCGCCAGCATACACACCGCCCACTTGACATCCGGCACACGGACGATAAGCATTTCCGCCAGGCGGGCAGGCATTTTGCTCTCGATGAACAGTGCCACCGTACCCATGGTGCCCGCCATCATGAGCAGCACATTATAATCCACGGCCTGCAGCGCGGCGCGGAGTGAAAACTCGTAGACCCCTGCCTCGCCCAGCACAATAAAGAGCACCGCACTGCACAGTGCCACCCACGGGCGGTACTGCTGCAGCCGCAGCATCAATACATAGGTAACAGCAAACAGGATCAGTGCAAGTATCATTCGTTGATCTCCCCGCTGCGGGCATCCTCGTCGATCATGCGGTAGCCCACGCCCAGCTCATTGAGGATATAGGCATTGCTGCCCGGACGGCTGCCCAGCTTTTTGCGGATATTGGCCATGTTCACCTGCAGCTTTTTGGTGCTGCCGATGTCGGTATCGCCCCAGATGGCCTTGACGATGGCCGCATAGGTCATCACGCGGCCCGCGTGCTGGGAAAGAAACGCCACGATGTTGTATTCGGTCTGGGTCAGCTTGATCTCCTGCTCGTCCACGAACACCTTACGGCGGTCATAGTTGATGCGCATTCCCTGTGCGCGGAACTCACCCGCCGGGGCATTGCCGCCGTGCATGGCACTGTAGCGGTTCAGCCGCAGGGCAGCGCGCACGCGGGCCAGCAGTTCGCCGGTGCTGAAGGGCTTGGTGATGTAATCATTGGCACCCAGATCCAGCGCTTCGATCTTATCCATCTCGTCGGTGCGGGCCGAGAGCACTACGATGGGGGTCATATACTTCTGCCGCACGGTGCGGATGAATTCCAGCCCGTCCCGGTCCGGCAGGCCCAGATCCAGAATGACCAGATCCGGGTTGTGGGAGGCGAACAGGGTCAGGCCCATGGTACAGGTATGAGCCACCAGAGCCTGATAATCGTTGGTGGTGAGCAGCGTTTCGATAAAGCTGCAGATATTTGCCTCATCCTCTACGATCAGGACCTTGAATTTGTTATTGCTCATCTTCTGCATCCTCCATTTCAATTTCTTCGGTCTCCAGCCAGAAGCGGATGGTCGTTCCCTCACCCAGACGGCTCTCGGCCTTGATCTCGCCGCCGTGCGCCTTGATGATGGCCGCACACACCGAAAGGCCGATGCCCATGCCGTGCTTGCGGCTGTCTGCCGGTACATCCGGGTCGGTGCCGCCGGTGCCGGAGAACAGCGTTTTCAGCCGTTCTCTGGGGATGCCGCAGCCATTGTCCGTCACCTCGAACACCGCACGATTGCCCACCGTGAACACCTTCAAGGTCAGTTTTGTCATGCCCTCGGCGTGCAGAGCGGCATTTTCCAGCAGGTTCATCAGCACCTGCTGGATGAGCATGGAATCCATGGGGATCACGATAAAGGCATCCGGCGTTTCCAGCTCCACCGGGATCTCCGGGTAGCGCTTGCGGAACTTGACCAGCACCGTATCCAGCAGTTCGTCCAGCACAGTGGGGGTCTTTTGCACCGTCACCTTCTCGCTGTCGATGCGGGTGACGGAAAGCAGATTCTCCACCATGCGGGTCAGCCACTGGGCATCGCTGCAGGCTTCGCCAAGCAGTTTAATGGTCTTTTCCTTATCCAGCGAGTCATAATTTTCGATCACAGTGGAGCAGGCACCGTAGATGGAGGTGAGCGGGGTGCGCAGATCGTGAGAAACCGCGCGCAGAAGGTTTGCACGCATCTTCTCCTTCTCGCTTTCCATACGCAGCTGTTCCTGCTTTTTGATGCGGGTGGTAAGGGTGCTGGTCATGATGGACACCACCAGCATCACAAGGCCGGAGAACAGGTTTTCCGACAGGGTAAAGTTGAAGGCGAAATACGGTGAGAGGAAGGCAAAGTTCACAGCCAGCACGCTGATGAGCGAAGCCGCCACGCCCCACGCATAACCTTCTGTATACATAGAGGTGACGAATACCGCCAGCATAAAGATAAGCATTGCTACGCCCTCAATGCGGCCCATAACGGCCTGTGTAAGCATCACCATGGCATAGGCGGCGAACAGAGCCAGCAGCATTACGGTGGCATCCCGCACAAGCGTCTGTTTTTTCATGCACATTCCCCTTCCCAAATAATATATTCCGTTTCCCGCATTATACCATAGAAAAACTAAAGATACAGTAAAAATCCTTTGCCGTAAAGAGGGACGCGATTTGACACTCCCTCTCCCCCGTAGTAGAATAGCCCTATCAACACTTTATCTCACTGGATCAGGAGTAACGATATGCTGTATTTCGAGAACGACTACTGTGAGGGTGCACACCCTGCCATCCTGCAAAAGCTGGCCGAGACCAACTTTGAAAAGGTGCCCGGCTATGGCACCGACCCCTACTGCGCCAGCGCCAAAGCAAAGATCTGCGCTGCCTGCGGCTGCCCGGATGCAGACGTGACCTTCATCTCCGGCGGCACCCAGACCAACGCCATCGTCATTGCGTCCATGCTGCAGCGCTGGCAGGGCGTGATGGCTGCTGCCACCGGCCATGTGGCTGCACACGAAGCCGGTGCCATTGAGTATACCGGCCACAAGGTCATTGCCCTGCCCGCCCACGAGGGCAAGGTGAGCGCCGCCGATGTGCGCGACTGGTGCGCCACCTTCTATGCCGATGCCAACCACGACCACATGGTGTTCCCCGGCATGGTATATATCTCTCACCCGTCCGAGTACGGCACCCTGTACACCAAGGCTGAGCTGGAAGAGCTGCACGCTGTGTGTCAGGAGTACCACATGCCCCTGTTCATGGACGGCGCACGCCTGGGCTACGGTCTGATGGCCAAGGGCACCGATGTTACCCTGCAGGATATCGCCCGCCTGACCGATGTGTTCTACATCGGCGGCACCAAGGTGGGCGCGCTGTGCGGCGAGGCCGTGGTGTTCCCCCACGGCGCACCGGCCCACTTTATGACTATGGTCAAGCAACAGGGCGCGCTGCTTGCCAAGGGCCGTCTGATGGGCCTGCAGTTCGATGTGCTGTTCACCGACGATCTGTACACCCGCATCAGCCGGAACGCCATCGAAACCGCAGACCGTCTGAAGGAGGGCCTTGCTGCCAAGGGCTACCGCTTCTATATGGAGTCGCCCACCAATCAGGTGTTCCCCATTCTGGAAAACAGCCAGCTGGAAGCGCTGGAGCCACTGGCAAAGTTCGGCTTCTGGGAGAAGTACGACGACACCCACACCGTGATGCGCATTGCCACCAGCTGGGCCACCCGCATGGAGGAGATCGAGCAGCTGATCGACCTGATGTGACCCTGCCGAAGATTTTCTGCCGGTTTTATGCGGGATACCAATTGCAATTCCTTTCACAATGTGGTATCTTTTGGGTAGACCAATGGGTTGGAGACGGTGGGCCTTGCAGGACAGCGTTCCGGCCAGCTGGCTCTATGAAATGATCGGAAAGAAGGTATTTTAACATGGGCTTTTTTGATAAGCTGTTCGGCGGCAAGACCGAGCAGGAAGAGACTGTCAAATTCTTCGGTCAGAGCAAGACCGTTCTGACCCCCATCCGCGGCAAGGTGCTGGCACAGGCCGACATCCCCGACGAGACCTTTGCACAGGGCATCCTTGGCCCCGGCTGCGGCATCGAGCCCACCGGCAAGACCGTGTATGCTCCGTTTGACGGCACCGTGGAACAGGTGGCTTCCACCCTGCACGCCGTGGGCCTGACCAGCGAGGACGGCATCGAGATCCTGATCCATGTTGGCATGGACACTGTGGAGATGCAGGGCAAGGGCTTCAAGGCACTGGTCAAGGTGGGCGATAAGGTCAAGGCCGGCACCCCGCTGCTGAAGGTGGATCTGGACGCCATCCGCGCCGCAGGCCATCCCACCGCTACCGCCATCATCGTGACCAACGGCGATGACATGGGCGAGCTGAAGATGCTGGCCGAGGGCGATGTGCTGGCCGGCACCCCGCTGTTCAAGTTCTGATTTCTGCACAGCAAAAGGCGTGCACTTCCGCAAAGGAGGTGCACGCCTTTTTGATTTCCCGATCTTACTGGCCGCCCGGCTTGTAGTGCAGCACCCGCTCCGACACCAGCCCGTTGAAGAACTGGATGAAGGGCCCCAGGCAGAAGGCACAGATCAGCGTACCGATGCCCACAAGGCCGCCCAGCAGCCAGCACAGCAGCGCACACAGTGCATCGGTGAACACGCGGCAGCCGAAGTACGGCACCGGGGTGTAGTCCCGCAGGCCCAGCGAGAGGTAATCGTACGGGGCGATGCCCAGATCTGCCGTCTGGTACAGCGAAGCCCCCAGCGCCGTGACCGGCACCGCCAGCGCCACCCACAGCAGCTGCACCGGCAGGCCCAGCGCCTCGGCCGGGCCAAAGTGGGCTGCAATGGGGTCGTAGAAGGCCGTGACAATGAACCCGACGCCAATGCCGTTGACAAAGGTGCCCAGGCCGATGTACTTGCGCCCGAACCAGAACTGCAGTGCAAAGAACAGGATGTTCGTGCACAGGTTCTGCACGCCCAGCGAGATGCCCAGCATCTCGGCCAGACGCATATTCAGTGCGCTGATGGAGTCGTTGCCAAGGTGAGACTGCTTGAACAGTGCAATGCCCAGCCCGATGATCACAATACCGACCACCATGCCGAGGATGCGCCGCGCCGAGGGCATCTGCGGGTTCTTTTTCATGATTCTGTTCTCCTTTTTTGCACCAGTTTTACAACGTTCGTTGAAAGCTCAGCGGTGAAGCTGCGTTTCGATTCTTGCCCTGTCTAGTCCTTCGCCAATGACGATGAGCACATCCTGCCCCTGCGGGATGGGTTCCAGTGTTCTGCCGGCAGCGGTGGCGTTCAGCTCCAGCCAGCCGGTGGTGCCCTGCGGGTCCGGTGCAAAGCCCTTCACCCGCAGCACATGGCCGCAGGCGGCATCCGCAAACAGATGGTCGGCAGCGGCCTGCAGCTGCTGCAGCGTCAGGTGCTGCTCCAGAAAGCACAGAGAGCTGAAGGCTTCGTGCTCGTCAAAATGCAGCTTTTCGCAGCTGGCCTGCCTGCAGCCGCAGGCCGCAATGGCGGCAAGGTCGGCATCGGTAAGCCGTGCCCAGTCCTTGGTGATGATCTCTTCCGGCGCAAAGCGGCGGGAGCACTTGCAGCCCTCCAGCGCACGGGTCAGGTGGGCCACGGCGGCAGCGGTCTGCTGCTGCCCGGCCAACTGGGTACGGCTGACCAGCACCCGGCCCGCGTTGGCCGTCTCGGATGCCAGCACATACTCAGCCTGCGGCGAAAGCGTTTCCGGCAGCATGGCATCCACTATGGCGATCACATTGCCGATGTGATACCAGCGGTCCAGCGGGTCGTCCCGCAGCACATCAAAAAACTCATCCACATCAAAGATGCCGCTGGGTTCCACCACCACCCGGTCGAACCCGCGCATGGCCATGGCAATGAGCTTGGTGCGCATCCGGCGCTGGTGGGTGTCGCAGTCGCATCCGCCGCTGATGGTCTCAAGGTCGCAGTTCGGGCCAAGAAGGTCCTGCACCAGCATGGCATCCACGTTCACTGCGCCGAAGTCGTTTTCCAGAATGCAGACATTGTGGCCCTGTGCCACCAGATACCGGACATACCGGCGCAGAAAGGTGGTTTTGCCTGCGCCCAAAAAGCCGGTGATAAGGTCTACCTGTACCATAATAAAAAAGCACCTCCTGTGCTGTTGTTTGCCCGGTTCCAGTATACCGCAGCAAACTGCAATACGCCAGTGGCAGATGCAAAAAGCCCCGCATTTCTGCGGGACTTTTTATGTTCGTATTCAGCCGCTGTCGGATGCAGAGCTGTACTCGGCAATGACCTTGCGGGCGGCAGGTGCCATTTTGGCCGGCACGGCGGCAGGTTTTGCAAGGAAGTAGCCCTGCAGCGCATCCGCGCCCAGCTCGATGACCTTGCGCAGCTCGGCGGCGGTCTCCACGCCCTCGGCAATGATCTTCATGTTGCGCGGGTGGGCATAGGCCACGATGTTCTGCACGATCTGCTGCTTGTCCGGGTCGGTATCGATGCCGCGGATGATGGCGATATCCACCTTGATGAACCGGGGCGAAAGCTCCAGCAGGCTGTTCTCGTTGGCAAAGCCGCTGCCGTAATCGTCCAGCGCGAACATGCCGGAGAAGCCCGGCGCATGGCGCTTGACCTCCAGTGCTTCGTGGTTAATCTCCTCTTCCTCGGTGATCTCAATGACCATCTGACGGCGCAGTTCATGCCAGCGGCTATCCATATACTCGCTGTCCTCTCTGGGCAGGCAGATGCTTGCAATGGAGTTGATGAACAGCATCGTGTCCCTGCGCACAAGGCCCTCGCTGCGCAGGTGGTCGAAGTTCTCCAGCGATTTGAAGAAGGTCAGCCGCTCGATCTCGCACAGTGCGCCCTGCTCCCGCGCCAGCTTCATGATGGTAGCGGGCGAGCGCAGCGCTTCCATATCGGAGCGCATCAGGGCTTCGTATGCCATCGCCTTGCCGGTGCGGGCCGAGAAGACGGGCTGGAACACATAGTACACCCGCTCCTCGGTAAGCAGCTGCTGGAAGTCGCGTCTCAGCTGTGCGGCCTGTGCTTCCTGCTGGTAGATTTCCATGCTGAACTCTTCCAGATGTCCCTTGTTGGTGCGCTTGACCTGATAGAGGGCAAAGTCGGCATACTTTTTCAGGATGTCCATATCGGTGCCGTTGGCCGGGTACCACGCCACACCGCCGGAAATGCTGATACGCAGCTCATTGCCGCTGGGCAGGATGGCAACGCTCTTCTGCATGGCGCTGCTCAGGGTGCGGATCTTCTCACGGATCTGATCCTGACTGGAATAGCCGTAGAACAGCAGCACGAACTCATCGCCGGAAAGGCGGGACACCACAGTGCCGTTGGGTGTGTTCTCCGCAAGGCAGCGGCCAGTGCGGTGGATGTACTGGTCGCCCCAGTCGTGGCCGTAGGTATCGTTGATATGCTTGAGGTTGTCCAGATCCATCATCAGCAGAGCTGCAACGCCCAGCTGGTGCGGATCGCGGAACAGCTCTTCGCTCACGCGGTGGAAGGCCTGACGGTTATACAGGCCGGTCAGGATATCGTAATCGCGTTCGTGCTCAATACGCATGCGCTCCAGCGTGGTGGCGGTAACGTCCTCGGCCAGACCCACCTGCGTGGTCTGGTCGTTGGTGACGCGCAGCATGATGTAGCGGGTCTCGCCCTCCCTGCGGATGGTGAGTATCTTGTCTCCCTCTGCCGTGGTGGTACAGGGATGGGAAAGCTGGATGTTGCTCAGCTTTTCCTCAAAGCGGCGCACACTCAGGAAGTGATCCTTGGGCTGGGAGGCACCCAGCAACGCAAAAAAGTTATCGGTAACATACACACTGCCAGTGTCGAACCTCAGCTCATAGCCGCCCAGCTCCACACTGGCCATGTCCATGATGCGCAAAAACTTTGTGGAGTTGTTCAGCAGCTCGCTGTTCAAGCTGGTCAGTGCATCGGCCAGACGGTCCAGCTCCCGGATGTTGGTATGGGACAGCTGCGGGAACTGCTTTTTCTCCTGCCCGTCCACCACTTCGTGATACAGCAGCTCCACCGGATGGGCCAGATTGCGGGCAATGACCAGACTGCCCAGCGCGCCCAGCACCAGCGTAAACACAATGGCAATGGCGATCACGTTGCGCACATTGTCTGCAAAGGCAAACAGCACCTTGCTGTTCACGGTGCCGATCAGCAGCCAGCGCTCATTGGAAAACGGCGCGTTGCGGCTGTACAGGGTAATGGGCAGGGCCACGGCATAATAGTCTTTATTCCGTAGCGTCAGCCAGCACTCGTCCGCCCGGAGTTCGCAGTTCATCATGCCGGCCGGTGCTTCCGAAGTGATCATATCCTCGCTGGAAGTGACCGCCTTGCTGACGATAAAGGAGGTATCTTCCTCATCAGCAGTGGTGGAGACTAAGAAGTATGTGCCGGTATTGCCGTCCTGCAGTTCACTGTAAGGGAGCTTTGTCTGCAGGTAGCTGGTAAGCAGCTCCACACCCACCACACCGTAGATCGTGCCGTCCGGCAGGATCAGCGGCTGGGAGTAGGCAATGGCGGTGCGGCTGTCGTTGCCTATCTTATAGGCACTGGTGATCCAGCGGCCGTAATCCTCGGCGTTCAGCCTTGCGCCGTCCTCCCACGCGGTCTGGAAGGGAGTCTTGAAAAAGCCGTTGTCCTTCAGGCCGTAGTAGCGCAAGGTGGACTGCCAGCTTTTATCGGTGGTGATGCCCAGCTTTTTGACCACCGCCGAGCTGCCGCGCTCGATCATCAGATCGGCGTTGTCCTCCGAAGGACGGGCATCCGGGTCCAGATCCCGCAGGTAGATGCCGGGCAGGCCGCAGCCCACATCAAGGTTGTGCAGATTCACGGTGTTCAGTACCACAAAGATGCCACTGACCGGTTTTGCTCGCAGGGTGCTCACCAACTCCGGCGCAATGGCCGTGAGCAGTGCGTCGCTCTTCTCACGGCTCGTGTTCAGTTCGGCCAGATCGAGCTGGCCTTCTTCCTGCATGGCAAGAACGGTATTGTTGATGTGCTCCGACAGATCGGTCAGGTTCTGTGCATCCTGCATCAGGTCCTGCACGTAGCTGACGCGGTTGCGCACCTGCATGTTGAGCATGTCCTTGGCGTTTTGGTTCAGCCTGCCGTCCACATTGGTAATGGCAATGCTGACTGCCAGCAGCACCACCTCCACCAGCGTCACCAGCATCATGGCGTTAAAAATGGTGCGGAAGATAGGCCTGCCTGTTTTTTTGCGCCGGGCGGCATCCGTATCCTTCTGTCTGCGCAGCATCGCCATCACCTCTTTTCCTCAGCGTGTTCCGTCGGCTCAGTCCTCGTACTGTTTGAGCTGACCGCAGATATCCTGATACCATGCCTCAAAGTGATCGTTGGTCAGGAACTCGGCTTCTGCGTCCGCAGCGCTCTGACCCTCGGCGATGCGCTGCTCCACGGTCTCGCGGTCCGCAGCGGCAAGGTCACTCAGGCCGTATTCCAGCACCTTGCGGGCGCTGCTGCCGCAGCTCACGCAGCCAAGGGCCAGCGCCGCGGCGCACAGCCCGGACACGACCGCTTTGAGATATTTTTTCATCGATTTTCTCCCCTGAGGGCGCTCACGCAGCAGGACGTTCCGGCTACCATATTACCCGATTATGCTTAGTTTATCATACCATCTTTTTCCGGGTGCGTAAACAAAATCCGGCAAAAACCTTCACGATCACAAGAAAGCGGAAGAACTTTCCACCCATCGGAACAAAAAGCACAGCCGTCAACAGTTCATCCGCCTCGGCCAGCTGGGCCTCGGCAGCGGCATCGTCCAGCATATCCCTGCCCGCGCAGCGTTGCAGGATGACATGGCACACCGGGCGGCGTGTGGCCTCCAGCACCGAGTGACGGAAGCCGTAGCGGGAGACGTTCTTTTTGCCGTACAGCAGAATGAAGCCCATGCTGTTGCGGCTGTCCGCCCGCAGGAAGCCGTGGGTGATGTAGGGCATTGTAAATGGTAAATATAGAAGAAGCACCTCTGCGCAGTACGATTTTGCCGTCATCATTGAACGAGCGCAGCCCCCAGCAAGACCTTCAATCTGGCGGGCCTTGTGGGCAGCTACCATTTCAGCGGCGAGTAGGTATAAATTTTTGATACAGTAAGAGGGGCTGCTGCACTTTCGGCTAAAACGATGTGCAGCAGCCCCTTCTTCGTATCGGATACAGACAACAAAAAAGCGTTCTGAGAGATCTCAGAACGCTTGGTGGTTGCGGGGGCCGGATTTGAACCAACGACCTTCGGGTTATGAGCCCGACGAGCTACCAGACTGCTCCACCCCGCGATATTTACTTTGTGCTCTCAGCGGTTCTCGCTGACTGCTCAAGTATAATACCACAAGGGCGGGCGGATGTCAAGTACTTTTTTGATTTATTTTTTCTTCTTTTTCCAAACCACGAACCCTGCGCAGGCGGCGGCTGCGATCACCACCACCGGCCATGCACCGGCAAGGGCAACGATGACCTGCTGCAGGCCACCCACAAAGTTCTGCCAGCCAGCGGAAAGGGCGCTGACAAAGCGGCTGCCGAAGCCCTCGCTGGGCGGCGAGTAGGTGCTCACCTCGCTCAGGCTCACGTACACGGTGCACTCTTCCACCTGATCGTTGTACCAGTCCATCTGGCTCTGCCAGCTCTCGATCTGGCTCTGCACATCCGTCAGGCTGGACTCGATCTCAAGCAGGTCGGAGAGGTTGTCGGCCTGCTGCTGCAGCTGCTGCAGGCGGGTTCGCTGGTTCTTGAGATTCTCAAGCCGGGTCTCCACGTCCATGTACTGGGCGGTCACGTCGTCGGCCTGCTGGTTTTTGTAGGTCACGTTGCCTGCTTCGGCCACGGCGGCAAGAAAGTTCTCGTAGTTCTGCTGCGGCACCCGGTAGGTCAGGCTGACACTGCGGCTGTCACCGGTATCCGAGTATTCACTGCTGGATTCCAGATAGCCGCCCGCTTCAGCAAGGGCAGCATCCAGCGCAGCGCGGGCTGCGTCGTAGTCCTTGCTTTCCAGGCTGAGGTTCGCAGTGTAGATGATCTTTGCGTGGTCGGTGCTATGGGCCGCTGCTGCCGCGTCGTCCTCCGAATAAACAGCGGTGCCGTTGTCTGCGCCGCTTTCCAGCGCCATGGTGTTCAGACTGTAATCGGCTGCCATGGGGCTGTCCACAGCGGCGCGGTCCGCGCCGCCTGCCGCCATCGCCGCCGCAGTGCTGTCCGCAGAATAATAGACCGCCGGGCTGCTGCTCTTTGCGCCAAGGCCGATTTGTCCGGTGGCAAAAGCACCATAGCCTACCACGCACACAGCAAGGCAGGCCGCCAGTGCGCCCACCCGCTTTGCGGGGAAGCGGATCAGTTTCTTCTTCGGCTGCACCGGGGCGGACTGAGCCGGTACCGGTGCGGCGGTTTTCATCATGGGCTGGGCCTTTTCTTCTTCGGTCAACTGGTCGGTCATGGCCAGCAGCTTTGCCTTCAGATCGTCCGGGGCGTAGAGGTCGTCCGTCTCCATCTTGTACTCATACCACCTCATCTTCGATCTCCTCCTTCAGCATCGTATGTAACTGCGCCCGGGCACGCCGCAGCCAGCTCAGCACCGTGTTGGACGGTGCGCCCATCATCCGGCCGATCTCCGCCGCCGTGTACCCCTCGTAGTAATGCAGATAGATAGCATTGCGGTAGTTTTCCGGCAGGGCGCGCACTGCGTCCAGCACACTGCCGTCCTCAAACGCATCGGGCGCGGGCAGGTTCTCGTCCAGCTCGGTGTCCTTCTGATGGGCTGCGCGGGTCAGGTCCCGGCAGCGGTTGATGGCCACCCGCAGCAGCCACGCCTTGAGGTGCTCCTCACTCTCAAACGTACCATTATAATGCAGGAGCTTCTCGTAGACATCCTGCACCACGTCCTCGGCATCGGCTGTGCATCGGCTGTTGTGTATGGCAGCGCGGTAAACAGCATCGCTGTATTTCTGCACTGCCAGCGTAAATACTTCGTTTCTGGTCAGCTGTCCCATAGTTTCAAGCTCTCCTTTACCGCCTGTACAGGGCTGGTGGAATTCGTGTTCCACGGGGGACATTCACCCTATACACGGCTGAACGCCCCCGAAGATTGCATTGCTGGAAAAATTTATAAAAATCACCTTTTATATACTCTCTGCAGCAGGGCCACCCGTTCTGCAAGGAAGGTCTCGGCCTTCGGATGGTGCAGCCAGCGCTTGTTCGTCGCTGTGCCAGCCAGCTTTCTGCCCAGCGCTTCCGGGTCGGTATCGGCCTGCATCACATCCTGCATGGTCAGCTGCAGCGTCAGCGCCGCAGGGGTGTCCGGCAGCGGCGGCAGCGGGTCCTCCCACACAAAGGGCGGCAGCAGCTGCACCGCCACCGTGGCGCGGGTGCACTCCTCGGTGAGCAGCAGGGCTGCAGGCGTGCCGTCCGGCTGGACGTGCAGGGTGTTGTACAGCAGCTGCAGACTGCCCTCGGCCAGCAGGCGGATATCCCCCTCCCGCCCGGTAGGCGAAAGGCTCAAATATTCCCGCGCCTCGTCCAGATAGATGTGCCGGGCCGGTGCCTGCACGCGGGCATACAGCGCAGGCAGCGCAAAGCGGCCCGCTTTGTCCAGTGCGTGCTGCAAAAGCAGGTAGAACTCGGTCAGTGGGTAGGCCGGGTCCGGCTGCGGCATCCCGAAATCGGGGCGCGATACATGTCCTCCACCCATGGGGAACCTCCTTGACAAATAACGCTGATGCGGTATAATAAATACAGAAGGGGCGCTGACTGCAAGGGTCAGCTTTCCATCCCGTTTGTCAAAAAGATTGACCGCACAGTTTGGAAGCAGGGCGGTCAATCTTTTTTGTTATCATCGTCTTTCTTCTGGGAAAACTTTGCCACGACCTCAATGGTCAGGCGGATCACATCCACGATCAGGCTCAACAGTGTGAGAATGAACGTGAGCAATGCGAGAGTCTCCAAAAGAGTCATCCGACATCCCTCCCTTCGCCTTCAAGGCTCCGGGCAGGGCACTTGCAAAAAAGTTTCCTCCCGGAACCTCTGCTTCATCCTAAGTAGAAAACTAGATAAGAAGAATCAGCGATAACGGGACAGAAAGCATGACCACCAACTTTGCAATCAGCGCCTTATTGACAGTATATCACATTTCCCGACTCGACACAATGTGTTTTGTCCCCCGGTCAGTGTGCCGGGAGTTTTTATTGTAAACCCCCTCGAAACTTTATTGTTGACCATCTGTCTCCCGCTGCGCTATACTCGGGTACAGATGCCTTGTAAATTTTTAACAGAGGGGAATTTTATTCTATGAAAAACAAAAAACTGACCACCTATCAGATGGCTGTTACTGCGCTGATGGCCGCCGCGCTGTGCGTGCTTGGCCCGCTGAGCGTGCCCATCGGGGCCATTCCCATTTCGCTGTCAAACTTTGTCATCTGCCTGACCGTATGGCTGCTGGGGCCCAAGTTCGGCACCCTGAGCGTGGCGGTGTACCTGCTCATCGGCCTTGTGGGCGTGCCGGTGTTCTCCGGCTACGGCGCGGGCATTGCCAAGCTGGCAGGCCCCACCGGCGGCTATCTGGTGGGCTACCTGCTGCTGGCCTTCATCGGCGGTCTGTTCATCGAAAAGAGCAAGGGCCAGCCGGTGATCTCCGGCATCGGCCTTGTGCTGGGCGATGCCGCCTGCTACGTGCTGGGCACCGCATGGTTCGTGTTCCAGATGCAGTGCGATCTGGGCTATGCGCTTTCGGTGTGCGTGTACCCGTTCATTGCGCTGGACCTCGCCAAGATCGTGGTGAGCTGCATCGTGGGTGCACTGCTGCGCAAGCGTCTGGTACAGGCTGGCGTGCTGAAGCTGAAGGAAGCCTAACAGGAAAAGCAAAAGGGAGACTGCAAACGCAGCCTCCCTTTTTTATTTGTGATCCGTTATTTTACATAGCCAAGGGTCGCAGCCATCACGGCCTTGATGGTGTGCATCCGGTTCTCGGCTTCGTCGAACACGATGCTCTGGGGGCCTTCAAACACTTCATCGGTCACTTCCATGGCATCGCGGCCAAAGCGCTCTCCCATCTCCTTGCCCACGGTGGTCTTGTGGTCGTGGAAGGCGGGCAGGCAGTGCATGAACACAGCGTGCGGGCCTGCAATGTCCATCAGCTGCTGGTTGATCTGGTAGGCGGCAAGGTCGTTGATGCGCTCAGCCCACACCTCCACCGGCTCACCCATGGACACCCACACATCGGTGTACAGCACGTCGGCACCCTTGGCGGCCTTGGCGGGATCCTCCTCAAAGGTGAGGGTGGCACCGGTCTCGGCAGCGATCTTCTGGCACTCGGCCACGAGGGCAGCGTCCGGCTGGTACTTCTTGGGTGCACAGGCGGTGAAGTTCAGGCCCATCTTGGCGCAGCCCACCATCAGGCTGTTGCCCATGTTGTAGCGGGCATCGCCGAAGTAAACAAAGTTGATGCCCTTCAGGTGGCCAAAGTGCTCCCGGATGGTGAGGAAGTCGGCCAGGATCTGGGTGGGATGGAACTCGTTGGTCAGGCCGTTCCACACCGGCACACCGGCGTAGTGGGCAAGGTCTTCCACGATCTGCTGGCCATAGCCGCGGTACTCGATGCCGTCGAACATGCGGCCCAGCACACGGGCAGTGTCGGCGATGGACTCCTTCTTGCCGATCTGGCTGCCGGACGGGTCAAGATAGGTCACTTCCATGCCCAGATCGTGAGCAGCGACCTCGAAGCTGCAACGGGTGCGGGTGGAGGTCTTTTCAAAGATCAGGGCGATGTTCTTGCCTGCCAGCTGGTCATTGTGGCGGATGCCGGCCTTCTTTTTTGCCTTCAGGTCTGCGGCAAGGTCCAGCAGTTCTTCGATCTCGGCAGGGGTGTAGTCCAATAGCTTCAAAAAGCTGCGGTTCTTCAGACTCATTGTATATTTTCCTCTCTATGCAAATTTCATTGTATATTTATACTTATATTACATATTATACTGGGATTCTGAAAAAATTGCAATACCCTGTCGGATATGCTATACTGGCTGTGCTGCCCTTCTCCATTCTGGCAACAGAAGGGGGTGGATATCATGGACACCATTCTAACCAATTTTCTGGTGGCTGTCGCAGCACAGGTAGCTGCACACTTCCTGTGCAAGTGGCTTGAGAGTCACCGCAAGGGCAAGTAAGCACAAAAAGAACCCTCTCGGAGCTGCAACTCTGAGAGGGCTCTTTTTTGTGCGTGGATACAATGGAATGTTCTAACCAACTTCCTACCCTTAGTATATGCAATCCCACACAAAAGTCAAGATGCTATGAAAAAAGTTCACAGCTCCAGCTCGGCCTTCCGTCCGGTGGACTGATAGGCAGTCAGCTTCACGCCGGCCTTTTTGAACATGAACCGCGCCGCCACGCTGGAATCGCTGTCGTGGTACTTGTCGCCGTAGTACACCACCTCGGCAATGCCCGACTGGATGATGGCCTTGGTGCACTCGTTGCAGGGGAACAGCGTCACGTACACCCGCGCACCTTTCAGGTTATTGTGGGCGCTGTTGAGGATGGCGTTCAGCTCGGCGTGGCACACGTACATATACTTGGTGTCCAGCGGTGCGCCCTCCCGCTCCCAGGGCATCTCGTCGTCGCTGCAGCCAATGGGCATACCGTTGTAGCCCAAGGACAGAATTTTGTTTTCCGAGCTGACGATGCACGCGCCCACCTGACTGTTGGGGTCCTTGGAGCGCATGGCCGTGAGCAGCGCAATGCCCATGAAATATTCATCCCAGTTGATGTAATCCGTGCGTTTCATTTTGGTATGCTCCTTGTGCCTTTATTCTGCCTTTTATTATAGCGTATCGCTGTGGATTTTACAATAAACTTTGGCACTGCCGTGCAACTTGCACAAAACCTTGCCCCGAAGTTTGGCGCTTGATTCGTCAGAATTTTCAAACGAAATATTTAAAAATCATTTTGAGTGTGGTATTATCTTTGTAAAATATGCCACAAAAGCGGAGAGAATGCTCCGTGCGGCGGAAATGAGGGAAAAACCGATATGAAATACGCAAGCAACAACATCCGCAATATCCTGATTGCCGGTCATGCCGGCAGCGGCAAGACCACGCTCACCGAGGCGCTGGTCTATTTTTCGGGCGCTGCCGAGCGTATGGGCCGGGTCGAGGACGGCACTACTGTTTCGGACTTTGACCCCGAGGAAGCAAAGCGCAAGGCCAGCCTGTCGGCATCGGTCGTCCCCGTGGAGTACGAGGGCATCAAGTACAACCTGATCGATGCGCCGGGCCTGTTCGACTTCGAGGCCGGTGAGTACGAGGGCATCCGCGCAGCCGAGAGCGTGCTGGTGGTGGTGTCCGGCCGCAGCGGCGTGACTGTGGGTGCCGAGAAGGCGTTCCAGCTGGCCCGCAAGAATGGCAAGGCTACCATGGTGTTCGTCTCCAAGTGCGATCTGGAGAATGCCAACTACTTCAAGATCCTTGAGGATATGAAGATCAAGTTCGGCTCCACCGTCTGCCCCTGCGTGGTGCCCGCCAAGTTGGACGACGGCACCCCCGTGTACATCAACCTGTTCAGCCAGAAGGCCTTCAAGTACGAGGGCGGCAAGCAGATCCAGGTGGACCTGCCGGACATCGGCCACCGTTTTCAGGGCCTGATCGAGGCCATGAGCGAAGCCATTGCCGAGACCGACGATGAGCTGATGGAAAAGTTCTTCGGCGGCGAAGCCTTCACCACCGAAGAGATCGTGGAAGGCATGCGCAAGGGCGTCAAGGACGGCCTGATCACCCCCGTGTTCTGCGGCAGCGCCGTGAACCAGCAGGCGCTGGATATGCTGCTGTTCAACATGCACAAGCTGCTGCCCAGCCCGGAGCACGAAGCCAGCACGCTGGCCGAGGATGCCGCCGGCGAGCCGGTGGAGCTGCACTGCACCGTGGACGAGCCTACCGCCGCCTACGTGTTCAAGACCGTGGCCGACCCGTTCGTGGGCAAGCTGAGCTACCTGCGCGTGGTCAGCGGCAAGGTGACTGCAGGCGAACCCCTCACCAACGCCCGCACCGGCGATGTGGAGAAGATCTCCAAGCCCCTCACCGTCATTGGCAAAAAGCAGGTGGACTCCGACGGCATCATTGCCGGTGACATCGGCGCAGTGGCAAAGCTGGTGAGCGCCAAGACCGGCGACACCCTGTGCGACGCTGAGCGCGTGGTCAAGCTGCCCGCCCCCGTGTTCCCCAAGCCCAGCCTGTTCATGGCCGTCACTGTGGCCAAGAAGGGCGACGAGGGCAAGATCAGCAGCGCGCTGGCCCGCCTGATGGAAGAAGACCCCACCCTGAGCTACGAGAACAACGCCGAGACTCATCAGCAGGTGATCGGCGGTCTGGGCGAGCAGCATCTGGACGTGGTGAAGGCCAAACTCAAGAACAAGTTCGGCGTGGAGATCGGGCTGGAAGCACCCCGCATCGCCTACCGCGAGTCCATCCGCAAGGCCTGCCAGAAGCAGGGCCGTCATAAGAAGCAGACCGGCGGTCACGGCCAGTTCGGCGATGTCGTCATCAACTTTGAGCCCTGCGACAGCGAACAGGTGGTGTTTGAGGAGAAGGTGTTCGGCGGCAGCGTGCCCAAGAACTTCTTCCCGGCTGTTGAAAAGGGCGTGCGCCTTGCCGCCGAAAAGGGCGTACTGGCAGGCTACCCCGTGGTGGGCCTGAAAGCCACCCTGCTGGACGGCAGCTACCACCCGGTGGACAGCTCCGAGATGGCCTTTATTATGGCCGCAAAGCTGGCTTACAAGGCCGCTATGCCGGAGGCCGGCCCGGTCATTCTGGAACCCATCCACACCCTGAAGGCTCATGTGCCAAACGACAACACCGGCGATATCATGGGCGATGTGACCAAGCGCCGCGGCCGCGTGCTGGGCATGGAGCCGGACGAGGACGGCCTGCAGACCATCATCGCCGAAGTGCCGCTGGCAGAGCTTGCAAACTTTACCACCTTCATCCGGCAGACCACGCAGGGCCGCGGCTGGTTCACCACCGAGTTTGCCCGCTACGAGGTTCTGCCCGAGATGCTGGTGCCTGCCGTTGTGGAGCAGGCCAAGAAGCTGGGCAATCTGGACGAGAGCGCAGACGATTGATTCTCTAACTGAATAGGACATTTCCCCGATCCCCGCCGACACCTTTTTCCCTCTGTCGGCGGGGATTTTTGTTGTTATTTTTCTCAGATCCTCTAAAATCTCTGCCATTTTTAGGCATCCTTCCAATCTTGTCTAAAATCCTTGATTTCTGTTGGGGGGGTAGAATAAAGATTGGTGAATCTTTTTTGTCCACAATCCGCGCAGACAAGATCCACCCGCAAAAGTCGTATCAAGGAGGAATTTATATGAAAACGCGACTTATCAGCCTGCTGCTGGCATTCAGCATGGCACTGACATTTCTGCCTGTCGGGACAGTCTCTGCATTTGCGGCGGAGACGGGCGATACATTTAACTTTAACGGTCTTACATACGAGATAACAAGTGACACAACCGCCAAAGTCAAAGGACCCGAAGCAACCACCTTATTGACCCAAGTAACTATTCCAGAAAAAGCAACAAATTCCTTGAATGGAGAATCCTACACTGTAACAGCCATTGCGGATAAAGCTTTTCGCAACACAAGATTTAACGGCGAAATCACATCCATCACACTTCCCGATAGTTTGAAGGAAATCGGTGATTTCGCTTTCTTTTCTTGCTTCAAACTCGAAGACATCAATCTTCCCGATGGGCTTACTAAAATCGGGTATCAAGCTTTTCAGAACTGTTATAGTTTAACAGAAATCACCATTCCAAGCAGTGTAACTACTATGAGTTCACATGTGTTCAACCGCTGTATCGGACTAAAAAAAGTTACCTTTGAAAAGAATTCGCAGCTAAGCGCGCTTCCTGATGCAACCTTTGCCAACTGTGAAAGTCTGGAGTCTTTTACCCTTCCCAATGGATTCACTTCCATCGGCGAAAATGCTTTTTATAAATGCGGAAATCTCACCACATTAAACATCTCGGATGATGTTACTGAAATCAAAAAAGATGCTTTTATTGATTGCGCAAAGTTCAACACTATCAATTATGACGGTACCAAATACTCTTGGAACGCTCTACTAAAAAGCGGCAGCGTAGATAACACAGTTTTGGAAAAAATTCAAGCGGACGGCTTCACCGTGAATTACTGGGTACAGCCTTTGGTCGTCAGCGGCGGCATTTTCACAGTAGATGGCGATCCTGTAGTTGGCGATACAGCTATTGTGCCCGTCGGTGCTACAGTTGAAATCACTTTTGATCAGCAGTCTTTCGCTGACAGTGGTCTCTCTTTTGGTAGTTGGGAGATTGATGGTTTAAGCAATTCAGAATACTACAAAAATAAAGAAAGCTTCACCTTTACTATGCCTAAGAATCGCGTAGCAGTCACAGCTTCAACAATGGATATTCCCATCATCGATGACTCCCCTGTTGACCCTGGCATCAGCACTGCGGTAACGATCATTGGCGGTGCACTGCTGGTGGGCGGGCTGCATCAGCTGGGCACCGAGCTGTGGCTGATCCATCATCTGCCCAAGGGTACCGCCATCCCGGAAACTCGCATCGAACTGGCCGAAGTGCTCTGGAAGGATGCCGGACAGCCTGCTCCTGCTGCCGAAGCCGCTTATACCGATATCGACACCGACGACACCGATGCGCAGCAGGCTGCACAGTGGGCAATTGAAAACGAGCTGATGACGCTGCGCAGCAGTGAGCATCCGGAAAAATTCGACCCCCATATGCCGGTCTCCACCGTAAAAGCCATTCGCGCGTGGAAAAAGGCACAGCAGATGAAACCGTCTGCCAAGTAACACCCAATGGAATCAAAACAGCCCGTTCTCCTTTTTTGAAGAGCGGGCTGTTCCGTTATTTGCTCCAGCCGACACATTTTTCTGCCCTACCGCCGCCTTTTTTGTTGACAAAGCAGCCGCCTGCTATTATAATAATGTAGTCAAAATGGCATTCTTGTGCGGCTTTGCGGCTGCACAGCACAAATAGAGACAAGGAGAGATTCTCAACATGGCACAAGAGATCAAAATGTCCGCTGCCGGTCTGAAGGCAATGCAGGAGGAGCTGGAATACCTCAAAACGGTGCGCCGCAAGGAGCTGGCCGAAGAGATCAAGGAAGCACGCAGCCACGGCGACCTTTCCGAGAACAGCGAGTACGACGAGGCCAAGAATACGCAGGGTCTGGTGGAGAACCGCATCACCGAACTGGAGCAGATGATCAAGAACGCCGTCATCATTGATGAGAGCGAGCTGAGCGTGGACAATGTCTCTGTGGGCACCCACGTCACCATTCTCATGACCGGCGAGGACGAGAACGAGGAGTACGACATTGTGGGCCGCACCGAAGCCGACCCCCTGAACGGCAAGATCAGCGACGAAAGCCCCGTGGGCCACGCTCTGCTGGGCAAGGCTGTTGGCGACAAGGCCGAAGTGCTGCTGCCCACCGGCCACACCGTGGAGTACACCGTGCTGAACATTACCCACGCTGCAGGCTGAGCAGGCCAAACGAATAGGAGAAACCATGGAAGAACAAAAGAAGAACCCGGCGCAGGGCCTGTCCGAGAGCGAGCAGGTGCAGGTGCGCCGCCAGAAGCTGGCCGACCTGCAGGCTGCAGGCCACGACCCCTTCACCCTGACCAAGTACCCGCAGGATGCCTACTCTGCCGACCTGAAGGCCGAGTTTGCTGACCTGCCCAACGAGACCGACAGCGGCAAGACCGTGGCGTTGGCTGGCCGTATGATGTCCAAGCGCGTAATGGGCAAGGCAAGCTTTGCCCACCTGCGGGACGATAAGGGCGACATTCAGCTGTACGTCCGCCGCGATGAGCTGGGCGAAGAGCCCTACGCCGCCTTCAAGAAGCTGGACGTGGGCGATATCATCGGCGTGAAGGGCGAGGTGTTCCGCACCAAGACCGGCGAACTGAGCGTCCGCGCCACCGAGCTGACCCTGCTGGCCAAGAGCCTGCGTCCCCTGCCCGAGAAGTTCCACGGCCTGACCGACACCGAGATGCGTTACCGTCAGCGCTACGTGGACCTGATCGCCAACCCTGAGGTGAAGGACACCTTCGTGAAGCGCAGCCAGATCCTGAAGGAGATCCGCTCCTATCTGGACGAGAAGGGCTTCCTGGAGGTGGACACCCCCATCCTGACCCCCTTCGAGATCGGCGCATCCGCACGCCCCTTCTACACCCATCACAACAGCCTGAACATGGACATGGTGCTGCGCATCGAGACCGAGCTGTACCTCAAGCGCCTGATCGTGGGCGGCATGGACCGCGTGTACGAGGTGGGCCGCATCTTCCGCAACGAGGGCATGGACCCCAAGCACAACCCGGAGTTCACCAGCATCGAGCTGTATCAGGCCTTCACCGACTTCCACGGCATGATGGATCTGGTGGAGGAGCTGTACAAGCGCCTTGCCCAGAAGATCTGCGGCAGCATGGTCATCCCCTATCAGGGCAAGCAGATCGACATGGGCCACTGGGAGCGCCTGACCATGGTGGAAGCGGTGAAGAAGTATTCCGGCGTGGACTTCAACGACTGGAAGTCCGACGAGGATGCCATCGCCGCCGCCAAGGAGCACCACGTGGAGCTGCCCGAGGTGCCCACCAAGGGTGCCATTCTGGCCGAGTTCTTTGATGCCTTCGTGGAGGACAAGCTCATCCAGCCCACCTTCATCTACGACTACCCCGTGGAGATCAGCCCGCTGGCAAAGCGCAAGCCGGACGACCCCGCCTTCACCGAGCGCTTTGAGTATTTCATCGACTGCACCGAGTACGGCAACGCCTTCAGCGAGCTGAACGACCCCATCGACCAGAAGGGCCGCTTTGAGCGTCAGGTGGCCGAGCGCAAGGCCATCGAGCCCGACTGCAAGGCACAGGTGGACTACGACTATGTGAACGCACTGGAGTACGGTCTGCCCCCCACGGGCGGTCTGGGCTTCGGCGTGGACCGTCTGGTGATGCTGCTCACCGACAGCGCCTCCATCCGCGATGTGCTGCTGTTCCCCACAATGCGCCCGGAATCTAACTAAGCTACGTGGTAATCCTTGTGTCTCCGACAGTCTGCACGAACTGAAAATCCGACCCTGAATGTACCAAAAACCTGAATGTTCAGACGGATTTCTTAGGGGCTTGTCGGAGAAGGCAAAAATCCCAAACGGAGCGTGACGGATTTTCGCCAGTTCCACATCCAGCAGAAAACTGTAAACGAGAAAACAGTCAAGAGGACATTTCACCATCGGCAAAAGCCGAAAGTGGAGTGTCCTTTTTCTATATCCTGATAATGCAAGTATACCACATAACCTTGACAAAGGAGAAGAATACCATGGCACATAAGCGAAACTCGGTTGAAGTTCCTGAACTGGAAAAACTGCTGGCTGGAAAGAAAAAGAAATACGTTCGCTACGAGGAAGGGGCAGTCCTCTACTCGATGGGCAAAAACTCTTTCCGACAAGTCGCACAGGATGCTCACGCTGTCGTCCGGTTGAAACGCATTGCACTGGTGAACGTAGAAGTGCTGGACGAATATCTGGAATCCTTTCGTGAATAATTGAATTAGCTTTACATAGCGCACTTTCAGTTTCCACAAAATTGAAGGTGCGTTTTTTCTTTTGCAAAAATCAGACAAGGAGGTTTTGCACATGATCACACACTCACAGTTGAAAATCCGAGGCCACACCAAATGATGCTCGACTACTTCTATGGGCAGTCAGGTGAACTGTTCGCCTACTTTCGCATACCGAAAGCACTCTTTCAGGACAGCCGTTTCCGGCAACTCTCTACGGATGCCCGGACACTGTACGGCATCCTGCTCGATCGTATGAGCCTGTCTGCAAAGAATAGCTGGGTGGATGAACATGGGCGTGTGTATATCATCTACACCGTCCGGGAGGTGCAGGAATCTCTCTGCTGCGCCGAGCACAAGGCGGTCAAGTTGTTCCGGGAGCTAGAACAGGCAGACCTCATCGAACGCAAACGGCGTGGGCTGGGCAGACCCAGCTTGATCTACGTCAAGAACTTTTCATCTGGACTGCCAAAAGCGCAAATACAGAATTGTGCAAACAGCAATTCTTGTGCTGCCGAAAGTGCAGTTCAGGTGCGGCCAAAATCGCAATCTAATAAGACTGATAAGAATAAAACAGAGAGGAACCATCCTTTCCTCCCGGATGAAACGGACAGGCTGACCCAGCGAGAACAGCTTGAAGATTATTTTTATCAGGCATTGGAGGTCGAACTGCTGCTCCGGCTCTGCCCGGATGATGAGGACGCCATCTATCAAATCGTGGACTTGCTTGTGGACACTTGCTCCACCAAACGCAAGATGTTGAGGATTGCCGGGGATGATAAGCCTGTCGAAGTAGTGCGCAGTCGGTTGAAAAAGCTGAACGCAGACCATATCCGCTTCGTGCTGGGCTGTCTGGCAGAGAACACTTCCCCTGTGCGGAACATGAAGCAATATCTGCTGGCGGCATTATTCAATGCGCCTACGACCATGAATCTCTACTATCAGAACAAAACGAACCACGACTTTGCGCGTGGCTCTCCGGGGAGGTGATATTATCGCAAAGAAAGCAACCACAATCGCCATCGTCAACCAAAAAGGCGGCACGGCCAAAACCACCACCTGTGAAAATTTGGGCATCGGTCTGGCTATGGAGGGGAAGAAAGTTCTGCTGGTGGATGTTGACCCGCAGGGCTCACTCACCATCAGTATGGGCTGGCAGCAGCCGGATGAACTGCCCACTACGCTTTCCACTCTCATGCAGAAAGCTATGAATGACCAGCCCATCCAGCCCGGTGAGGTCATCCTGCACCATGCGGAGGGTGTTGACCTTATCCCGGCCAACATTGAGCTGGCGGGAATGGAAGTTGCCCTTGTCAACAGTATGAACCGGGAAAAGATGCTAAAGCAGGTGTTGGACAGTGCCAAACGCGAGTACGATTATATTCTACTGGACTGCACTCCTTCGCTGGGAATGCTCACCGTCAATGCGCTGGCTGCGGCAGATACCACGTTGATTCCGATGCAAGCGCAGTACCTCTCTGCCAAAGGACTGGAACAGCTCTTGCAGACGATTGGAAAAGTGCGGCGGCAGATAAACCCAAAATTAAAAATCGAGGGTATTTTGCTCACCATGACGGACAACCGCACCACCTATGGAAAGCAGATCGACAATCTAATCCGGCAAGGCTATGGCCGGAAGATCAATGTATTCGAGCAGACGATTCCCCGGTCTGTCCGTGCCGCTGAAATCAGTGCGGCAGGAAAAAGCATTTTTGCCTATGACCCAAAAGGAAAAGTGGCAGAAGCCTACAAATCTCTGACGAAGGAGGTGCTGGCCGATGCCGATAGACAGCGGAAACTTAGCTCTGAAAGGGCTAGATGAACTTTTCTCTACGGAGGAAAAGCGACAGGAAGAGCAGCGCGAACAGGTGCAACAGATTCCCATTGATGAGCTGCATCCGTTCACCAACCATCCTTTCAAAGTCGTGGACGATGAAGCCATGACCCGGACGGTGGAAAGCATTGCCCAGTTTGGTGTGCTGGCACCGCTTATCGCAAGACCGCGTCCGGATGGTGACGGATATGAGATTATCTCTGGCCACCGCCGCCAGTTCGCTGCAAAGATGGCTGGACTGGAAACGCTGCCCGTCATTGTGCGTGACATGGACGATGATGCCGCCACGATTTTAATGGTCGATTCCAACTTGCAGCGAGAACACATCTCGCCCAGTGAAAGGGCTTTTGCGTACAAAATGAAGATGGATGCCATGAAAAGAACTGCTGGTAGACCACCAAAAGAAAATCCCCGACAAGTTGTCGGGAATTTTGAAACAGCCGATCTTATCGGTAAAGAAAGTGGTGAAAGCGGCAGACAAGTCCAGCGATTTATTCGTCTGACAAACCTCATCCCCGAACTTCTGGATATGGTAGACGAGAAAAAAGTATCGTTCAATCCTGCGGTTGAACTGTCCTATCTCTCGCACGAACAGCAGCAAGAAGTGATAAACGCAATGGACGACACGCAAAATGCGCCCTCATTCTCACAGGCAAAGCGCATAAAGAAGCTGGCGCAGGAGGGCAATTTTACTTCAGAAGCCGTAGTCGATATTATGGGCGAGGAAAAGAAAAGCGAGCAAGACACTGTAACCATCAAAAACGAAACTCTGCGCAAATACTTTCCTCGCAGTTATACGCCCCGGCAAATGGAAGAAAAAATCATACAGCTTCTGGATGCGTGGCAGAAAAAGCGTCAACGTGACAATGAGCGTTGACAGCGCATGAACCGATAAGACCCGATTGGGTCTTTTATTTTGCAAAAAATTTAGGAGACTAACTATTAAAAGTCAAGCCCCAAAATGAAAAAATCCGTCTGCCGACCGCTGCCCCTGACAAACAGCATTCAAATGCCATAATCAATGCAGCGAGGGCGACGGAGAGAATAGCAAAGCAAGCCCGGCCAACCCTCGCAGAAACAGAATAGCATTTGAATGCTTCGGTTTGTCAAGGGTTCGCTGCGCCAGCTAAGTTGTTCTTGGATTTGGCTCAGGCTCTGGAGAGAATCAGGCAGCTACAAGATATGCTTTGCCAGATTTCTGCAAGGCATAGATTAGCCGCACAAGTTTCTTCGTGGCATGGGATAAGGCAACATTGTAGTGCTTTCCTTCAGCACGTTTCTTGGCAAGATATTCAGCAAAGACGGGATTCCAGTGGCAGACGTACTTGGTTGCGTTGTAGAGGGCATATCGCAAATAACGAGAACCACGCTTCTCCATGTGAGCGTAACAGTTTGTAAGTTTTCCGGACTGGTATGTAGATGGAGAGCAGCCAGCGTAAGCAAGGATTTTGTCAGGAGATTCAAAGTTGGAAAAATCACCGATTTCAGCAAGAATCATGGCTGCTGACTGGATACCGACACCGGGAATAGAAAGAATCGGTGGATTCAGTTCATCCATGATTTTCTGAATAGAAACTTCAATTTCATCAATCTCGGAGGTGAGTTCCCGAATGAGTTTAATGGTATGCTTCAGTTCCAGAAATTTAGCAGGCATAACGGAACCAATGGAAGTTCTGGCAGCATCTCGAATCTGGATAGCCTTATCTTTGCCATAACGACCCTTGGATGCTGTCGCAAGAAGGTTTGTCAGCTTGGTGAGATGAATTTCTGAAATCTGTTTTGCACCGGGATATTCACTGAGGAGCGCATAAACCGAAGCAATATGGAGAGAGGGAACGAGCTTCTCCAGTTCTGGAAACAGAATCGTGACCAGTCTGGACACTGACTGCTTCAGCTTGGCTCTTTCACGAACCTTATCGAATCGGTATCTTGTTAGTGACTTTAACTCTTCGTTATGGTATGCTGTATCCGTGTAGGACTTGAGGTCTACATCGGACAATAGCATAGTTGCAATCGTTCTTGCATCCACACGATCGGTTTTGGTTTTGCGAAGGCTGAGACTTTTTCGGTACAGGTTGGTGTGCAAAGGATTCATGACATAGACGGCCAGGTCATTGTCAAGAAGAAATCCAAGAATGTTGTAGCTGTAATGTCCGGTAGCCTCAAGTCCTACTTTTATTTTGTCTGACTTTTTGGTACAGTCTCGAATCGTCTGAAGCAGCTGCTTGAAGCCATCCATGTTATTGGGGATGGTAATGCAGTCGGCACGAATCGTTCCGTCCGAGTCGAGAATACAGCAGTCGTGCTTATCCTTGGCAACGTCAATTCCAACACAAACCATTTTGATACCTCCGGCGTATTTATTTCGATGCTGTTCAGGACCACAGACTTCTTTGCTCTTGTAACCTCGTTCTAAATAAACCGTCTGGCGGTATCTAACTGATTAACATTTCAACAAAGAAGCTGTGGTTGGAGCCTCCCAAAAACCGTCTTTGCGGTAGTAACGCCTCACCAATCCACAGCACCCTGAAACTATTGTAGCATTCCGCTGGAGAGCGGTCTATAAATACTACTATTTTATTATACGAGGTAACGCCCATGAACAATACGATTGATTTCAATACCGCAAAGACCATCGGCACCATGAGCAAGAAAATCGACCATATCGACGATACAGTGTCCAGCTTCTTCTCTTTCATGCACATGGTCATGCAGAACGAACTTGGCAATGCAGAGCCATACTTTGCAGCAACTTCTCCCGTTCTGGATTTGACCGTGATCCGGCCTGACGATGCGCCGCATATCCTGCCCTGCTTCGATGAAGCAGATGAGGGCATCAGCATTTCCGAAGATGAACCGCTGAGCTTCCGCTACAACCCCAAGCAGGTCATTAAGCTGATGGGCAAGCGGTATCTGGTCGGCCCGGTGATTTTCCATCGCTTCGATGATGACGGGAATTTTGCATCCCTGACGATGAGCGATATGTACGCCATCCAGAAATATCTGGAAAGCAGCAGTGTCACTCTGATGATCGACCGCGACAAGCTGACCTGCATCTGCATCGACTGAGGTGTGCATGAAGAAGTTTGATGTAGAAATCACAGAAACGCTCCAGCGCACGGTTTCTGTCGAAGCCGCTTCACAGGAAGAAGCAGAGAAAATCGTCACGAAAGCGTGGAATAATGAGGACTATGTTCTCGACTCCGCAGATTTTGTCGGTGTCGATTTCAAAACTGTGGGTGAGCAGGAACTTTCTGAAAGCAGAAAAATGGAGGTGCTTCTGGTTCAACCCGGTATGTATCCGCAGAAAGCCACCATCGGCACGGAACTGAAAGATTTTCAGGATGCTGTCGGTGGCACCATTGCGGCAAGCTACCCTTTCGATGATCCGGTTGCCATCGTTTACAACGATGAAGGAAAGCTGACTGGACTGCCCCTGAACCGTGCCTTGCGAGATGAGGATGGGCGGATGTACGACGCTGTTGCTGGAACCTTTCTGGTGGTGGGGTTGGGAGAGGAGGATTTTGCATCACTTTCCCCGGAGTTGGCACAGAAGTATGAGAAGCAATTTCACCAGCCGGAAACTTTTTTGAAATTGGGGAATCGCCTGTTGGTGATTCCTGTCCCGGACGATGCTGTGAAGTCTGCCGAGAATAAAGTCGTGATCAAGCCCCCAGCGGAACATGACCGTTAAATCTAAACTTCTGCACGGGAGGTGGTAAAATGCAGGAAGAAGTCGAGCAGAAAACATTCAACATCGTGGTGTCTACTACAAAGTTGACCGCCCGGACAATTCTTAATGCCGGAAAAGCTGCCATTCAACAGCAGCAAGCGAAGATGGCTGGCGGCAAACAGAGCGTCCGAATGCTCCTGCGGCAGAATCGGGGTGTTTCCAGTGTGGAAATCGACAAAACAAATATCCGTGGGTTTGAACGGTATGCAAAAAAATATGGCATCCGCATTATTCCAATGATTGATGAAGTGTTCGATGCCTTTCTGGAAGAATACCAGTATCAAAAGGTCATTGGTTTCTGCACCGATGAAATTGATGGGTACTCCGGCTTTGTTTTCTGCACTGGTGATGGAAAGGTTTATCTCCCCAATGCCATCAACCGCACTATCCGCTCGATTTGTGCAGACTATAATAAGGAAGAAGAATCCAAGGCGAAGGAAGAAAATCGTGACCCGGTTCTTCTGCCAAAGTTTAGCTGCCATATCCTGCGGCACACATTCTGCACTCGCTTCTGCGAGAACGAAACCAACCTGAAGGTCATTCAGGAAATCATGGGTCATGCGGATATTTCCACCACAATGGATGTATACGCAGAAGCAACCCAAGAGAAAAAGAAAGAATCCATGGCCTCTCTGCAAAGCGCATTGCTTGTCCGGTAAGGCATAGATTCAAAATAACAGAAATGTTCCTCTCTGCTGGACAAAGAAGCACATCTCGTTTATCACGGTTTGACAGCGAACAACACCCGTTGTCACGGTTTCCGTCACGCTCCATCAAAAAAGGGCTGTGACCAAAACTGTACACAACTTTCGTGGACGCTGTTGGAGCTTGTTGGAGGGTTCATTGAAAAGAGGGTTTACTTCGTGGACGTTGTTGGAGTCTGACGGACGATAACAGAGCCAGTTCTTGCCACATCCCCACGATGAAGCCGATTGAGCAGTAAATTCCGCGTTTGCGCAGCAATGAAAGCCCCAGTGGGGCTTTTAAGCGGCCGAGCGGTCTTGCGCCAGCAAGATGGAGGGGCCTTGCCCCGACAAGCTCCAATTTGCAATTAGAAAAGCCTGAAACTTCTTGATGTACCGAGAAGTTTCAGGCTTTTTCTTTTGATGGATTTCCAGCGAAAATTGCGCCATACGCCAATTTTACGCCAAACGATGCAGGATTTTGTGCAGAGCAAAAAGAGCGTTGTTCGGGTTTGCGTAAGCAAAATGGAGGGGCCTTGCCCCGACAAGTTCGCGTTTAGCGCAAAGTTGGAGCATATGGTGGATGGGCGTAGACCTGTAAAGAGCTAATATAACAAACACAGCCCCGCTTTGGCGAAGGAGAAGCCAAAGCGGGGCTGTATTCAATGAAGGAGAAATGAAAGGAATATCAGGTTACAGATTCAACTCAAACTGTTCCACCGTAACAGTTGCTTTGCCATCGGCAGCAAAGGTGATGCCGTCGGCAGACTGGGGCGTGTAGATCCATGCGGTCATGGTCTGCTCACCGTCGTTGGCGAAAACTTCGATGCTGTTTTTATCCAGCAGGATGCGGAGCTTCAGGGCACCGTTCTGGCTGCGCACCTTGCAGCTGCGGCGGTGAACAATGTCGGCACGGGAACCGGCATAGCTGCGATCCAGTGTCAGCTCGGAGGTGTAGGGGTCGTAGGTCAGGCTGGTGTGATGGTCTGCATCGGCGGCCAGCTTCAGGGTGAAGGAGCGGTATTCGCCGGGCTGCACCGTGACGGTCAGGTCGGCCACACGGCCCTTGATGCCTTCCAGAGAAGTTTCGCTTTGCACCGTCACATTTTCGTGCAGGGTGCGCTTGCCGTGGACGGCGTCCAGCTCCCGCACCGGGGCCTGAACAATGCGTCCATCCTTGATGTGCAGCTCCCGGGGGCAGATGGTCTGCCCGAACCACTTGCAGCCCTTGGGCTTATCTTCGGTGTCCGACCATGTCTGCAGCCATGCGGTCATGATGCGGCGGCCGTCCGGGGCAAGGGTGGTCTGGGTGGCGTAGAAGTCGATGCCGCCGTCCATCAGCTGCACGTTTTCCTTGGTGAAGGTGTGGGTGGCTTGGTCGTAATTGCCGATGAAGGCAATCACGTTGTGACCGTTGTGGAACTCGCCCTTGGGCAGCATCTCCATGGGGCCGAGCATCAAGACCTGCTTGCCGTCCAGCGGGAAGAAGTCCGGGCACTCCCACATTTTGCCGTACTGATTGTTGCAGCGTTCCAGCACCGTGACAAAGTGCCAGTCGAAGCCGTCCTTGCTCTGGAACAGTGCTGCTGCGCCGCTGCCGTCCTCGGCCAGGCAGACGGTGACGGCGGAGTAGGTGCCGTCGGCCTCACGCCAGATCTTGGGGTCCCGGAAATCGAACTTACTGAAGCCCTCCGGCAGGTCTTTCTGGGTCAGCACCGGGTTGCAGGCAGGCTTTTCGTAGTTGAGACCGTCACCGATGGCAATGCTCTGGGTCTGGATGTCCCGCATCTCCCCATTGGGCTGCTTTTCTGCCACCACACTGGTGTACATCAGCAGCTGCTTGCCGTCATCCATCTCGGTAGCAGAACCGGAGAAGCAGCCGGGGCCGTTGTCCGCCGGGGAATCCGGGGCGAGTGCACAGGGCAGATACTCCCAGTGCAGCAGGTCGGTGCTGACCGCGTGACCCCAGTGCATGGGCGCCCACCGCACATCGTAGGGGTTATACTGATAGAACTGGTGATACTTCCCTTTATAATAAGAGAAGCCGTTGGGGTCGTTGAGCCAGCCCACATAAGGAGTCATGTGGTAAGCAGGGCGTTCCGCCGGGGAAATGGCAGCGCCGTGCTCGGCCTCATAGGCACGGGCTTTTTGTAAAGTCAAATCGTTCATGGAATCCTCCAAAGGAAAGAATTCTTATGCGTAGTAAGCATCCAGATATTTCTGCATAATGCCCAGATAGTCGGACAGGCCGTAGTCTTCCAGCTTGCTCAGATATTCGTTCCACTCTGCATCCGTAGTGCCGTTCATGATCCAGTCGGCCTTCTGCGTATTCATGTAGGTCTGCAGATCTGCCTGCAGGTTAGAGACCTGCTCGGTGTCCTCGCTGCTCATAAAGACATTGGGATAGACATAATCGTTGTTCATATCCGGGGTGTAGATCTCCTTGATCCAGTCCAGACGATACTGTGCATCGTCCGGGCAGGTAACGTATACACCATAGTAATCATCCAGAACCGCCAGAGGTCCACTGACACACTGCGCTTCACGGACTTCCACGGGAGAAGCATCGCCCAGAGGAGCGTGCTTCAGCATGGGCTCGCCCTTATCGTTGGTGGACAGTTCAAAGATGTTAAAGCCTTCCGCATCGCCGTAAGTACCCCAGTTGTTCTGCGGAGACTGGAGGGGTGCGTACATCTGATCCAGCCATGCGCAAACCAGTGCAGGGTTCGTCGCCTTTGCGGTGACAACGCATCTGCCGCGGGCAAAGCCGCTGGTGAAAGAGCCGTTCTGCGGAGTGATATTCCGGGTATCGGCGGTCAGGGCGGGCAGCGGCTCCCAGTCGGTCAGGTTGTCAATGTTGGCAACATCCCAGCTGAAACAGACACCATAGCGGCCAGCCTTGCCCTTGGAAACATAGGTGGACCACTCCTGCGTGAAGCACTCCGGGTCGATGAGCTTCTCGGCATACAGCTTGTGCAGCCAGTCCAGACCATCACGGTAGCCCTGCTGGGTGGCGGCACAGATAACTTTCCGGTCATTGGTAACGGCAATATGGCGGTCCTTGTCAGCATCGCCGTAGCCTTCACCAAAGCCATTGATGAGGATGCTGGGGTCCTGATCGCCGTTGTTGACGATGCAGGACATGGGGATGATGTCGCCGTCAATGCCATACTCTGCCTTGATAGAAGCAGCGTTATCACGGAATGCAATCAGCACCTGCTCAAACTCGTCCACTGTGGTGGGCATCGACAGACCGAGGAAGTTCAGCCACTTGGTATTGATGAAGCTCATGTTGCCAATGGTCTGGATGGCGGTCTTTTCCGAGCCGAGCTGCTCGATCCAGGGCAGTGCCCAGATGTGGCCATCGCTGTCGGTGCACATGGTGCGGTACTCCGGGTACTGCTCAAAGACCTTCTGGAGATAAGGCATATTGTTGTCAATGTAGTCTTCCAGATTGAGGATGACACCCTGATCTGCGTAGCGCAGCAGATTGCTGTCGGTAAAATCAGCAGTAAAAACAAAATCCGTCAGGGTGTTGGGGTTGGACATATTCAGGGTGATCTTATCGCTCCACTGGTCGGACTGGATGGCGGTCCAGTCGATGTGCACATTGGTCTGCTCTTCCAGACGCTTGAAGATGGTGCGGTTGTTCGGTTCGGGTTCGCTGCCCACAGGGAAGCTGGTCATACCGGTAAAGGTGACCTTTTCGGACAGCGGAAATGTAACGGCACCGGTCACGTCCACAGCTGCGGCAGCAGAATCGCCGCTGCCGGTGGATTTGCCGCCACAGGCAGACAGAGCAGCGGCAGAGCCCGCCAGAGCGCAGACCTTGAGGAAGTTGCGGCGAGAGATCAGCTTTTTCATGGTATTTTCTCCTTTTTCGTGTTTCTTTTTTCGTGTAACAGATGAGCGTACCTGCTTATAAAATTCTGGAATATCCTCAGCCTTTAATGGAACCAGCCATGATGCCGGCATCAAAATACTTCTGGAAGAAGGGATACATCACCAGCAGCGGCAGGCTGGAAATAATAATGGTTGCATATTTGAGCAGTTCTGCCATCTTGGCACGTTCGGCAGTGCTCTGGATATCTGCGATCATGCCGGATTCCGGCTGGCTCTGGATCAGGATGGAACGCAGCACCAGCTGCAGCGGCTGCTTCGATGCGCTGTTCAGGTAGATCATGGCGTCAAAGTAGCTGTTCCACATGGCCACGAACTGCCACAGGGCCAGAACTGCCACCACCGGCATACAGACGGGCAGCAGGATCTTGAAGAAGTAAAGCATCTCGCTGGCTCCATCCACATCCGCAGCTTCGCGCAGCTCACGCGGGACGCCTTGATAATAGGTACGGGCAATGATCATGTTCCACACGCTGAATGCTCCCGGCAGAATGACCGCCCACATGGAATCCAGCAGACCCAGATTGTTGATGAGCAGGTAGGTGGGGATCAGACCGCCGCTGAAAAACATCGTGATCACAAACAAGGTGTTGAAGATCTTTTTGCCTTTGAAGTCCGGCAGCGACATGGGATAAGCGGCAAGCATCGTCACAGCTACCGAGATGATGGTGAAGATGATCGAGTAAAGCACTGCGTTCCTGAAGCCGACCCAGATCTGCTTGTCCGAAACGACACGCTGGTAAGCATCCAGACTCCACTTGCTGAAATCAAAGGAGATGCCCTTGTTTTGCAGCGTGACCGGGTCCATAAAGGACGCGATAACGATGTAGATCATCGGAACGATGATCGCCAGCAGGAACAAGCCCAGAAGTGCGTAGCCGCAGTACAGGATGATCTTATCTTGTCTGGTGTAGAGGGCCATTTTTGATTTTTTCTGTTTTGCCATGGTAAACCCCTCCTTACAAGCCCTTGCCATCGTTCATTTTGGCAACGATCTTGTTCACTGCGATCAGCAGGATGACGTTGACAACGGTGTTGAACAGACCGACTGCCGTGGAAAAGCTGTAATCGCCGTCCAACAGGCCCTTTTTATAAACGTACGTTGCAATGATCTCGGCAGTGTTCAGGTTCAGGTCCGTTTGCAGGGCATAGGCCTTTTCAAAACCGATGCTCATGATGTTGCCTGCCTGCAGGATAAACTGAATAACAACCATATCCTTAATGGCGGGCCACTCCACCGTCATGATCTGCTGGATCAGGTTTGCGCCGTCGATCATCGCAGCTTCCTTCAGATCTTTGCTGGCGTTAGAAAGGGATGCGGTGTACATGATGGATGCCCAGCCTGCACCCTGCCAGATGCCGCTGATGATGTAGATGGGGCGGAACGCTTCCGGCAGCGTCATGAAGTTGATGCTGGTGTGAAGCAGGCCGTTCACCGGACCGGTGACACTCAGCAGCACCCGGACGATGCCGCACAGCACGATGACCGAGATGAAGTTGGGCATATACAGCACCAGCTGCACCTTCTGCTTGATCTTCTTGCTCTCGATACGGTTGAGCAGGAATGCCAGCAGGATGGGGATCGGGAAGCCCCACAGCAGACCGTAGACGCTCAGCTTCAGGGTGTTGATCAGATAACGCTGGAAGTCCGGCGAGGACATGAAGCGGGTAAAGTTTTTGAAGCCTACCCACTCGCTGCCCCAGATGCCCTTGAAGGGATTGTACTTCTGGAACGCGATCAGCACACCGCCCATGGGAGCGTACTTGAACACCAGCGTCAGCGCCACGGCAGGCAGCAGGAACAACAGGTAAAGCTGCCAATGCCGTTTGATGTAGACCCATGTGTTGTGCAGCTTGCGTTCTGCTGTCAGCACAGCCGTTTCCGGCGAGGCCGTCTTTGCTTTCATGAATCATTCTCCTCCTTTTTGATTTGCTTGCCGTTTGATTCGCACTTTACATTTGCACCTTTGAATTTTACGTTTTTCACTTCTATTGTGCAAATGTAAAATCCTTTGATTTATTTATACCACTCACGCAAGCGAATGTCAACGATAATTCATGGTATACATCAAAAATTATTGTGGATTTGTACAGATGCACAAATCCAAAAGTGCGCAAATATGCAAAATGATGATTTGCATTTTTGCATTTGACTAATTTGTGCATTTGCACTATACTGGAGTCGCAAAGAATAAGATCCGTCACCGGACTTTATCTATAAAAGAAAGAACACCCGCCCCCTATATTGTAAAGAAAGAGGATGACTTATGGCAACCAAAGTCACCATTCAGGATATTGCAAACGAACTGCAGCTTTCCCGCAACACAGTTTCAAAGGCCATCAACAACACCGGTGTGCTGGCAGATGCCACACGGGAGAAGATCCTGCGCAAAGCCGCCGAAATGGGCTATAAGCAGTTTGCCTATCTGCCGCTGTTTCAGGAAGACACTGCAAAAGCAGCAGAGCATTCCATTCTGCCGAGTGACAAACGGGAGATCGCCATGCTGACGACCCAGTTTCTGAGCAGCTCTCACTTTTCCTCCATGATGCTGGATCGTTTCCAGTCGGAAATCGAGCATCTGCATAGCTGCACGACCATTCATCGCATTTCTCCCATAGAGCTGAAAGAGAAAAAGCTTCCATCTTCTCTCAACATCCAGCGCACAGCCGGCATCATCTGCATTGAAGTATTCGACTATGACTACGCACAGATGCTGTGCGATCTGGATGTTCCGCTGCTGTTTGTAGACACCCCTGTGATGGATATGCGTCCTCCCCTTAAAGCTGACCGCCTTTATATGGAAAACCGCATTGAGATCCAGAATGCGGTGGCCCACATGGTCCAGCGCGGCAAAAAACGCATCAGCTTTGCGGGGGATAAAAACCACTGTCAGTCCTTTTTTGAGCGTTATATGGCTTATAAGGATGCAGTGGAGTACTTTGGTCTGACAGAAGGCCTGAGCACCTGTGCGATGCCATCTGGACAGCAGAACTATCCGGTATCCCTGTACGAAACCATACGTCGGTTCAAAACGATGCCGGATGCCTTTGTCTGCGCCAATGACTTTGTTGCCATGGATCTGGTCAAGGCATTGAATGAGCTGGGGTATTCGGTTCCCGATGATATCTGGGTCTGCGGCTTCGATGACAGTCAGGAGGCTTCCTACTTTGCCCCCCATCTGACTTCGATCCATATCCATGGACAGATCATGGGCTACACCGCTGCCAATCTGCTTATGACCCGCATCGAAGAGCCATCGCTGAACTATCGCACCGTCTATACGGAAACCAACCTGATCCTGCGCGAATCCACAGGAGATTGAGCGAAAGGAGAACCCCCATGCGTGACCTGTGCAATACGGACAAGCCGCTGTTTGCTGTGCTGACGAAATTGACTTACAGTGCTTACCTGAACATCTTATGGCTCGTGTGCAGCCTGCCCATCGTTACCATAGGAGCTTCTACGACCGCATTGTTCTACGTCACGCTCAAAATGGCGGAAGATCGGGACGATGGTCTGACCCGGATGTTTTTTAAGGCGTTCCGGGAAAATTTTAAGCCTGCCACAAAACTCTGGCTGATCCTGCTGACAGTCGGCAGTTTCCTCGTTGCGGATGGCTTTGTGCTGCGCCGAATGTGGAGCGAAAACATTTTCTGGACGCTGCTCACTGCAGTGCTTATTGGTGCGGCAATTCTGTACGGCATCGTTCTGCTGTATGCCTTTCCTCTGCTGGCACGGTTTGAAAACACCACCTTCGGCATCCTGAAAACAGCGTTTCTCGTGGGTGTCCGGTATCTGTTTTGCACCCTGCTGATGGCGGCGATCTATGGCATCATGGGGTACGTCATAGTGTTTGTGTTCACGCCTGCATTCCTGCTGGGCATGGGCTTGTGCGCCATGCTCTGCTCCTTTCTGATGCTTCGGATTCTCTATCTGATCGGTGGAGACCCTGATGCAGTACACGAGGAATACGACCATGACAAAAACTGACCGGGATACGCTCCGCTCTCTCCATGGGCGCAAAAAGTGGGAGCACATCTGGGCATATTACAAGCTGCCCATTGTGATCGTGCTCATCGTCGTCTATATCCTCGGGTATGCAGCCTACCGTCATGTGACGAAAAAAGAGGATGTGCTTTACCTTGGTCTGGTAAATATCACTGCCGGGTCTGATCTGACGGAACAGCTTACCACCGGCTTTGCCGAGGCGCAGGGTCTGACCAAAAAGCAACAGGTCGATCTGCTGTCCGGCTTGCTGCTCAGCGAAAGCGAACGCGCAGAGGAGCAGTATGTATATGCTTCGGAGATGAAGCTGCTGGGTGCAGTCAGTGCCCAGCGGTTAGATGTTGTTCTGATGGACGAATATGCACGGGATCGACTGTTGGCAGATGATTATTTTCTCGATCTGCGGACACTGGATGCGTCTTTCCATGCACTGTCGGGTCTGAACGCCGGTGGGACCGTGCTGGATATTTCGGACACGCCGTTTGTCAGGCAGGCAGGTTTTTCTGGCAGGGTCTATCTTGGGGTAGTGCAGAATGCACCGCACCCGGAGCGTGCAGCCGCTTACATTCATTATCTGTTCCAGCGGTGACCGTTGGGTTTTAGCTTATAGGATAAAAATAAGGAGAAAACGCATGGACATTTTAACGATTGGTGAAGTTTTGATCGACCTGACCCAGACCGGCAAGGATGCGCGCGGCATCCCCCAGTTTGCCGCAAACCCCGGCGGTGCACCGGCCAATCTGGCTGTGGCTGCTTCCAGACTGGGCGCACAGACCGCCTTTATCGGCAAGGTGGGTGCGGATGCCTTTGGCCGCTACCTGAAAGAGGTTCTGGCAGAAAACAAGGTAGACGTTTCCGGCATGGCGGTGGATGCAGACCATCCCACCACTATGGCTGTTGTCTCGGTGGATGCCACCGGTGAGCGGGATTTCAGCTTCTACCGCAGCGCCAACGCTGACGTGATGCTGTGCAAGGAGGACATTTCGGACGAGGCTCTGAAGGCTGCCAAAATCGTCCACTTCGGCTCTGTCAGCCTCACCGCTGACCCCTCCCGCACTGCCACGCTGGATGCCGCCGCCCGTGCCAAAAAGCTGGGTGCTACCATCACCTACGACCCCAACTACCGTGCAAACCTCTGGAAGAACAAAGAGGATGCCATTGCACAGATGAAAGCTCCCCTGCCGCTGGTGGATATCCTGAAGGTGTCCGATGAAGAACTTCCCCTGCTCACCGGAACCACTGACTGCGAAAGCGGCACGGCACAACTGGCACAGAACGGCATCCGGCTGATTTTCGTCACCTTGGGTGCAAATGGCGTATTCTACCGCTTTGGGGACAAGACCGGCCATGTGGCAGGTGTCCCCTGCAAGGTGGGTGATACCAACGGCGCAGGCGACACTTTCTTTGGGGCGGCTCTGTCCAAGCTCTGCAAGGAGAAGCTGGACACCCTGACGGTGGACAAGCTGGAAGGCATTCTGGCCTTTGCCAACAAAGCGGCCAGCATCACCACCAGCCGACATGGTGCTATCCCCGCCATGCCCACCCTTGCAGAAGTGGAGGGCTGAACCATGGCAGCAAAACAGGAATTTGCGTCCCGGTTTGCCAAGCACAAGGACGAGCTGGAATGGCTGTTCATGGAACTGTACCACAACCGGGAAGGGCTGGAAGTTCTGGAGCGGGAGATGGCAGAAGCCTACAACGCCCGCAGCGCCGAGCTGAAAGCACTGGACAAGGCGCGCTCTGCCGACCCGGAGTGGTACAAGCGGGGCAATATGTTCGGCATGACCATGTACACCGACCTCTTTGCCGGAAACCTGAAAGAACTGGCAAAGAAGCTGCCCTACCTCAAGGAGCAGAAGCTGACCTATCTGCACCTGATGCCTCTGCTGCAGATGCCCCATCCCCACAACGATGGCGGCTATGCGGTGGAGGATTTTGACACCGTAGACCCGGCCCTTGGCACCAACAAAGATCTGGAAAACCTGACCCGGGAGCTGCGGAAAGCAGGCATCAGCCTGTGTCTGGATTTTGTCATGAATCACACCGCCAGCACCCACCGCTGGGCCATGGCGGCAAAAGCCGGAGACCCGTGGTTTCAGGCCTATTACCATCTCTACGAGGACCGCACCATCCCCGACCAGTACGAGCAGACGGTGCCTCAGGTGTTCCCCAACACCGCACCCGGCAACTTTACATGGTGTGAGGAAATGCACAAGTGGGTGCTGACCACCTTCCACGACTACCAGTGGGATCTGAACTACGCAAACCCGGCGGTGTTCGTGGACATGACCAAGAGCATTCTGCATCTGGCAAATCTGGGCGTAGAGGTGTTCCGCATTGATGCAGTGCCTTATATCTGGAAGCAGCTGGGCACCACCTGCCGCAATCTGCCCCAGGTGCACACCATCGTGCGGATGCTGCGCATGGTGCTGGAATGCGTCTGCCCGGCGGTCATCCTCAAGGGCGAGGTGGTCATGGCTCCCAAGGAGCTGGCCGCCTATTTCGGCACCCCGGAAAAACCGGAATGCCACATGCTCTACAACGTGTCCACCATGGTCAACCTGTGGGGTGCCCTTGCCAGCCGGGATACCCGGCTGCTGAAGGCGCAGCTGGATGCCCTCCATGCCCTGCCGGACAACTGCTGGTTCGTGAACTATCTGCGCTGCCACGATGATATCGGCTGGGGTCTGGATGAGGCGGTGGAGAAGCGGCTTGGCATTGACCCGCAGAAGCACAAGGAATATCTGTATCACTTCTATGAGGGCAATTTCCCCGGCAGCTGGGCAAAGGGTGAGCTGTACAACTACGACCCCGCCACCGGCGATGCCCGCAGCTGCGGCACCACCGCCAGCCTGTGCGGTATCGAGCAGGCACTGGAAAAAGGCGATAAAACCGCACTGGACTACGCCGTAAAGCGTGACCTGCTGCTGCACACTTCCATGGCGTTTTTGCAGGGCTTCCCCATGCTGAACTGCGGGGATGAAATTGCACAGCTCAACGGCTGGGACTACAAAAACGACCCTGACCGTGTGGAGGACAGCCGCAATCTGCACCGCAGCAAATTCAACTGGGAGGATGCCAAGCAGCGCACCCGGAAGGGCACGCTGCAAAACAAGTTGTGGCAGGGCATGGAGCAGCTGCGCCAAATGCGTGCAGACCCCTGCTTTGCCCCGGATGCATGGGTGACCACATGGGACAGCCACAACCCCGGTGTGCTGGCGCTGGTACGCAAGCGCGGCGAGGAAACGCTGGTGGGGCTATTCAACTTTACCGAGTACCCGGCAGGGGCAAGTCTGGACGCTCTGGGCGGCGAGTATCACACCCCGGAGGGCACTTCCGTCTGGCTGGCGGATGTGGAACTGGAGCCGTATCAGGCACTGCTGGTAAAAACAAATAAGTAAAGCGGAATACTCCGGTAACTTTCTCTTGGTCGGAAAGTTGCCGGAGTATTTTTGTTTCGCGCAAACTGCAAGGTCACTGGATCATTGAAATGTCGGAGATGATTGCCACCGCCAATGCCACGCGTGCCTGCGCAAAAAATCCCCCCGATACCGGGTATCCGGTATCGGGGGGATCTGTCATTCTGAGGCTTTACGGAGGAAGCGCTCAGAGGTTACTTTTTGGGGAACGCCTTGTTCCAGATCTCAATGGTCTTGAACTTGGGCATCCAGCCGTCCGATTCAAACTTGCCTTCCCGTGCATCCAGCAGACCCTGCTCCACGCACCACTGAGCGGCCTTGGCCTGCTCGGCATCGGTGATGTCTGCAAAGGCGGGCTGTGCGGCGGGTTCGGGCTTGCCCTTCTCAGTCCAGATGAGCAGTGCCAGCTGGCCGCGGTTTGCCGGGATGGCCGCGCCCTCGGGCAGGAGGTTGTGCAGGATGACGCGGGTGGCGATCTCGTAGCCGCCCCAGATGGCTGCACCGCCCACGGCCACGGCGGCAATGGTGCCACCTGTGGTATCCATGGGTGCAGGTTCTACGCCGAAGTCTTCATCAATAGGTTCGTCCGGTCCGGCCACCGGGCTGGCCGACCAGTGGGCGATCAGTTTGACCGGGTAAACGGGCATCTCAAACGTCGTGGCCGCGCTCTTGGCATTGTCCAGCTTGAGCTGCAGATTTTCCGGAATGCCACCGGGGAATTTCTCGTAGAAGCTATCGGGGTACTTGATCTCCCATTCCACGAACTCCATGCCGGGGTATTTCTCGGCATCATACGGGGTAGCTGTGATCTCCACCGTGGTGCCGATCTCTGCGGGGATATCGCCGCCCTCGCCCAGAGTGGACTTTGCCGTGCCGCCCGTAACAGTAACAGTACTCCTCAGCACGGAAGCGGGGATGCTGTAAACGGCGGTCAGCTTCACGCCGTCCTGCGGCATGGTAAAGACGATCTTTTCCGTGCCCTTTTCCGTTTCGGAGCCCAGACTACCCTCAATTATGCCAATATTCTTGCTGGAATCTTTTTCCACCTTCCAGTGATGGAACGACTCATTCTCCTTGGCAGGCTCATCGGCTTCGATCGTGACGGTCTGGCCCGGCTGTACGAACACCGTGCCCGTCTGGCTTTCGCCCTCTCCGACGCGGATCGTGCCGCCCTTCACTGTGACCTGCATATCTAATACAGGTGCCGGGAAGCTATAAGAAGCTTTCAGCTCCACCGGGCTGGCCGGCATGGTGAAGGTCATAGTTTTTTCGGTATTTTTCTGCGCTTCGGTCAGTTCAAAGCTTTCCGGGCTGATCACTTTCCAGCCGCCGAACTTTGTAACACTCGGGTTTTTGTTCTCACCGCTCACTGTGACCTTTTCGCCTGCAAAGGCGGTAGTCAGTTTTCCATCCGTGTCACCAACGACCTGCGCGGTGCCGTTTTTCACGGTAATGCTGTAAGTCTCCCTCGGCTCAATGCGCAGGTATCTTTTTTCTATTGTCTCAGGAATCGGGGTAATGCGGGAGTCCTTGTACTCCGAAGATTTGGCGTACTCCGAAGATTTGGCCATGATATAGACATAGGGTTTGCCATTCGCCTGAGTGAAGCTCACTTTGCCAAGGTTCTCGTAACTGTAACGGTTACTGTCCAGTTCCACAATACCGCTGCATGTGATCTCTGCGCCGTCCTGACCGATCGAACGATTCACACTGCCGGACGTCACCGTCACATTGTTTGCACTCTTCACCGTCAGCTTCGAAACCGTCGTGCCATGCTCATTACCAAGCTTTATATCGCCAATACAGTCAATCATCGTTTCGCCGCTAATGCCGCCTTCGGTCGTGACCGTGTCTGCCTTCACGGTAAGGCCATTCGTTATCAGGTTTCGGCCGTCACCACGCGAACCGCCCCAATTTTCGAGGATCACATCACCGGAACAGGTGATCTCCGCCTTGCCTTGAATTGCTGCAGCCGCACCGCCACCTAGCTTGGTCACTTTCACATCCTTTGCGCCGTTTACGGTCAGGTCACCTTCCACAACGTGGGATGCATCCGCTTCCAGATCAATGGAAACATCCTCCGGTGCCGTGATGGTCAGGGCGCCTTCAAAGGATTTTCCATCCTTCAGCTTCAGGGTCTTTTCCTCAATGTCATAGCAGAGGGCACCGTCGCTTAAGATATCTTTATAGTTTACACCGTTAACAGCTGTCTCATTGACCATAATATCCCAGTTTGCGGTATTCTCCACATTGCCGTTTTGGTTCACATAGGTGATGGCACCGGTCAGGTTGCTTTTGTCGATTTCGCCATTCGTGCCGCCAATCCAGACACCAGTACCGGATTTTACGGTAACATTGCCGCCGGTGATCTGGATGTTTTCGCCTTTGCCATTCACTCGCCCGCCGCCAATAGCCGCAACTTTTTCACCGCCGCCGGACTCTGCATGTACCGTGCCGCCATTGATGGTGATGTCTTTGCCGTTGCCCTTGAGGCCGCCGCCAATGCCTGCTGCTTCGCTGCCGCCATAAGCCGTTACATCACCGTCATTGATCGTAATATTGCTGCCGCCGAGCATACCCGGACGGTTGCCCACATTGCCGCTGCCGATGCCTGCACCCCATTCACCGCCGTGGGCGGTGATGGTGCCGCTTTCGATCACAATATTGCTGCAGCCTTTCTGGGAACCACTGCCAATGCCTGCGCCGCCCTGACCGCCGTAGGCTTCCAGCGTACCGGTGCCGCTGATGGTCAGGGTCCCGTTGTCGTCGGCCTTTTCCACACCGGCGTGGCCCCAGCCGCTTTGCAGGGTATTCGTGCCGCTGATGATCAGCTCCACATCACCGCTGACCGAGACTGCCGCACCGGAAGCATCGATATTGACATTATGCAGCGTCACTTTTGCTGCCGTGGTGCCGCCTTCGATGGTCAGGGTGTTGGTCGTCCGGCCGCCGTCCGTTGTGATATACAGATTACCACTTTGCTGGGCTTCATTATCGCCCTGCTTGGCATACTGTTTGCCATCATCCCCAATATAGACTGTGATGCTGCCGTACTTGAGATTCATCTGATACTCAGGTTCTGCCATCATATCGTTCTCTTCGTCCAGCACGCTCACCGCGCTTTTGGCGGCGGTGCTCTGCTGGAGCAGGGCATCGGTGCTTGCGGCCAGAGCCGGGGCGGAAAGGCTGAACATCATGCACGCTGCCAGCGCAGCGGAAGCTGCCCGCCGGGCCAAAATATTTCGTTTCATAGGGGTTCCTCCTTTGCGAAAATTATTACGGGGGGGGGTATGCATTACGGTACTTTGATTATCTCACACTTTACCGGATTTTGGAAGCAAACCTGCGTGAATCGCCCTAAAAGCAGCGTGAAAAGCATGATTTGTGCCGGTTCTGTTGCAGTTGTCCGGCCCGCAGGCACAGCAAAGCCCCCCGGCAGGCCTTCGTCTGCCGGGGGGCTGTTTGCTGTTTTACTGCTTGGGGAATGCCTTATTCCACACTTCGATCACCTTGAACTTCGGGGTCCAGCCTTCGGGCTCAAAGCGGTCGCCCTTGGCATCCATGGTGCCCTGCTCGGTGCACCACTGTGCGGCCTTTGCCATGTCAGCGTCGGCCACATCCGCAAAGGCGGGTGCGCCTGCGGGTTCGGGTCTGCCTGCGGTGTTCCACACCAGCAGGGCCAGCTGGCCGCGGTTTGCCGGGATGGCTGCGCCCTCGGGCAGGAGGCCGTTCAGGATGATGCGGGTGGCGATCTCGTAGCCGCCCCAGATGGCTGCACCACCAACGGCCACGGCGGCAATTGCACCGCCCGTGGTATCCATGGGTGCAGGTTCTACGCCGAAGTCTTCATCAATAGGTTCGTCCGGGTCAGGCTTGGCCACCGGGCTTGCCGACCAGTGGGCGATCAGTTTGACCGGGTAAACGGGCATCTTAAACGTCGTGGTCGCGCTCTTGGCATTGTCCAGCTTGAGCTGCAGATTTTCCGGAATGCCACCGGGGAATTTCTCGTAGAAGCTATCGGGGTACTTGATCTCCCATTCCACGAACTCCATGCCGGGGTATTTCTCGGCATCATATGGGGTAGCTGTGATCTTCACCTCGGTGCCGATCTCTGCGGGGATATCGCTGCCCTCGCCCAGAGTGGACTTTGCCGTGCCGCCCTCAACAGTAACGGTACTCCTCAGCACGGAAGCGGGGATGCTGTAAACGGCGGTCAGATTCACGCCGTCCTGCGGCATGGTAAAGACGATCTTTTCCGTGCCCTTTTCCGTTTCGGAACCCAGACTACCCTCAATTATGCCAATATTCTTGCTGGAATCTTTTTCCACCTTCCAGTGATGGAACGACTCATTCTCCTTGGCAGGCTCATCGGCTTCGATCGTGACGGTCTGGCCCGGCTGTACGAACACCGTGCCCGTCTGGCTTTTGCCCTCTCCGACGCGGATCGTGCCGCCATTCACTGTGACCTGCATATCTAATACAGGTGCCGGGAAACTATAAGAAGCTTTCAGCTCCACCGGGCTGGCCGGCATGGTGAAGGTCATGCTTTCTTCGGTATTTTTCTGCTCTTCGGTCAGTTCAAAGCCTTCCGGGCTGATCACTTTCCAGCCGCCGAACTTTGTAACATCCGGGTTTCTGTTCTTACCGCTCACCGTGACCTTTTCGCCCTGCAGCACAAAGATTGTTTCTCCGCTCTCGGTGCCTGCTTCGGCAATGCCGTTGACCACCGTAACAGCGGCACGGTACACAGCAGTCAGCTTGACCGCCGCATCCGGCATGGTAAACTTCAGCGGGTTGGCTTTCAGTTCTTCCTCGGTCTTGCCAATATCACCGCCAGACACCACCCAGTGGTCAAACTGGTAGCCATCCGCGCTGCGATCGGTCGCAGTCACGGTCACGTCTGCATCCGGGCGGGCAAAGTCCACCGCGTTGCCGTTCACTTCGGCAGTGCCGCCGGTCACACTCAACTTGCTGGCGTAGTGCGCAGTCAGCTCCACTTCGCCTGCAGGCATGATGAATTCAAACGATTTTTCTCTCAGCTTATCGGCATCAATGGTAAAGCCATCAGGAGCTACCACTTCCCAGCCGTCAAACTTCCGGTCGTCAGATTCGGCTCCGGTTGCAGTAACCTTGACCTTCTGGCCCTTAAAGCTGTCCAACTGAGCTTCTGTTGTATCGCCCACTGTAACAGTGCCATTGTTTACCTTGATCCTGGCGTTCTGCTTTTCTTCAATACGCAGGTAGCGATAGGGCACATCGGACGGGATAGGCGTAACGCTTGCATCAATTGCGCCCTCATCTGCACCTTCGCTGGTATAGTAGACGTAGTTTTTGCCTTTTGCCTGTGTAAAGGTGACAGTGCCCACAGGGCCGCCCTGTGCGTTGTTTTTCAGGATCACAGTGCCGGAAGCGGTGATTTGGGTGTTTTCGGAAATCGCTTGTGTGTCATTGATTATAACAGTAACATTATCAGCCTTGTTGATCGTCAGGTTTTTCGCCGCTCTACCGTCGGTACTCTCAATGGTCACGTTACCCTCGCTGGTGATATTTGCGTTGTCCGTTACAACGCTGTAGCCTGCAGAAAGGATCACTTCGCTGGAATCATAAATGTTCAGGCTTCCGTTCACAGCCCTATTTTTGTCGCTGCGGATATCCACCTTACCGGTGCAGTTGATCGTGCTGGTATCACCTCTGGAGAAAATCGCATCATACTCATCACTGCTGATCGTTACATTATGTGCCTTCACTACGATCAGTTTATCCGTTACTGTGCTGCTATTTTCTCCCTTCAGTTCTATATCCTTGCCGGGTGCGTTGATTTTTTGAAGCGACCTTGGTAGTTTGCCATTCGACTTCAACGTTTGGGTGGTCGGGTCATAACTCAGCACACCCTTATTTAAAATGTCTTTATAGTTTTTGCTGGTAACGCGGGTTGGTGTAGTGGATTCACCGCCTACTTCAAGGCCATAATCCTGCACATCCTCATCGTTCTCTTCGTCCAGCACGCTCACGGCGCTGCGGCGAGTCATGCTCAACTGCATCAGCGCATCGGTGCTTTCGGCCAGCGCCGGAGCGGAAAAGGTGAACATCATGCATCCGGCCAGTGCCGCCGATACTGCACGCCGGATAAGTTTGCCTTGTTTCATGGTACAACCTCCTTTTTCCCCTCGCATTTTTACGGGGGGGGGTATATATTACAGTATCTTGATTATCCCACACTTTACCGCATTTTGGAAGCAAACCTGCGTGAATCGCCCTAAAAGCAGCGTGAAAAGCACGATTTGTGCCGGTTCTGTTGCAGATGTCCGGCCCACAGGCACAGCAAAACCCCCGGCAGGTTTGCGCCTGCCGGGGGCTTTACTGTGTTATGAAAGATCAATCCTTCTTCTCTGCTGTGCGGGCAAAGAAGTTGGCGAGGATCGCACCGGAAATGTTATGCCACACGGAGAACACAGCGCCGGGAATGGTAGCCAGCGGATACTGTGCAAAGTGTGCGGCGGCCAGACTGGTTGCAAGGCCGGAGTTCTGCATGCCCACCTCGATGGAGATCGCGCGGCACTTGGTGGAGTCCAGCTTGAGCAGCTTGCCCACGCCAAAGCCGGTGAGATAGCCCAGCACATTGTGCAGGATGACCACCACAAGGATCAGCAGACCGCTGGTCATGATCTTGGCGCTGTTGGCGGAGACCACGGCGCAGATGATCAGCACGATGGCGGTAGTGGAGACCAGAGGCAGCACACGGACGGCTTCCTCGGTGAACTTATGGAAGAAGTGATTGACCACAAAGCCCAGTGCGATGGGCACCAGCACCACCTTGACGATGGACATGAACATGCTCATGGGGTTCACGTCAACACGCTGGCCAGCGTACAGCAGGGTGAGCAGCGGGGTGAGGAGCGGAGCCAGCACGGTGGAAACAGCGGTCATGCCAACGGACAGTGCAACGTCGCCCTTGGAAAGGTAGGTCATCACGTTGGAAGAGGTGCCGCCGGGGCAGGTGCCAACCAGGATCACGCCAATGGCCAGCTCGGTGGGCAGGTGGAACACCTGCGTGAGCGCCCATGCCAGAAACGGCATGAGGGTGAACTGTGCAACGCAGCCGATAATCACGTCCTTCGGGCGGCTGAACACCACCTTGAAGTCCCCCGGCTTCAGGGTAAGGCCCATGCCGAACATCACGATGCCCAGCAGGTTATTGACCCACGCCGTCTTTACCACGCTGAACGGGCCGGGGAAGAACAGGGCACCCGCGGCCACCACAATAACGATGGCGGCCATGTACTTGCCCACAAAGTCGCTTACTTTTTCCAGTGTCTTCATAATTGTTTCTCCTTTTCCTTCTGACATGCTTTGGGACAAAAGCATCCGCAAAACAAAACGCCCTTGTCCCCTACGGTCTGTAAGAGACAAAGGCGTATAATATCCTCTGCGGTACCACTCTTATTGCCAGCACAACGCTGACCACTCAGTGCACGTCCAACAACGCGCGGCCCGTGATAACGGGGGCCTGCCGTTCCTGCTTACTGGGGCGCACACTGCCCATTCAGCCGGAAAGCTCGGAGAGGATCTTCCCACGGATGCCCTGCACTGCCTTGCACCAACCGGCAGCTCTCTGCAGCATTCCTTCCGGGTACTTTTTCTCGTCATAGCCGTAATATTCTTGGTGACATGGAGTATACTCCCCTGCAAAGGCAAAGTCAATAGAATGGGGCCTTCTGATTTTTCATGCAGTTCATTTCAGGAGTGAAAGTGGTTCACGCAGCAGACAAAGCAGAACGGCATCGATGCCGACTGCTCCGGCAGGATGACGCGAAGCCATGGTCTAAAGAGTAGGCCGCAATGCCATCCCATCACACAACAAAAGACCGCTCATCTTTTCGGGTGAGCGGTCTTGCTGTTTCTGCGGTTTATTCGCCTTTGGCTTTTGTAAGCAGCATGTGCACGTATTCCGCGCAGGCATCCCAGTCGCGGGCGGCGACCTTGTCCTTCGGCATCAGGCTGCTGGCAAGGCCCACGCCAAGGCATCCCGCCTTGCGGAACTCCGGGATGTTCTCCGGCGTTACGCCGCCAATGGCAGTGTTGCTCTCGGCCCCCGCAATGCGGATGCCGTAGTTGGAAACATAGCGCAGCGGGCCCATGCGGTCCGGCGCAAAGGCGGCCATGGTCTCGCCAAGGGTAACAAGTTGTGCCATAAACAATGCTCCTTTCCGGGTCTTTGGCAAAAAAAGAGAATCAGGCCGCTTCCACCCGGGAGGGATGAAAGCAGCCTGACCTCTGCACGAATGGTTTCTGTTTTGGGAGATCGTTGGGAAGTAATGGAGAATGCAAAGCAAGGGATAGGAGATTTAGGAGAAAATTTAGAAAAAGCTTTTCATGAGCATCTGCTGTCCGGTTGCAGATCAGGCCAGCATGTTGGGGATGGTCAGGCAGATAGCCGGGCAGTAAGCAACTGCGAACATGACCGCGATGAACAGAAGGATGAACGGCCACATTTCCTTGAGCAGATTGGTGAACTTGATCTTTGCAACAGCGGTTGCGATGTACAGGGTAACGCCAACGGGAGGAGTGATGCCGCCCAGAATGAAGGTGAGCACCATGACCATGCCGAAGTGGATGCCGTCGATGCCGGCAGCTGCGGCGATGGGGTAGAAGATGGGCACCATGATGATGGCGGCAGAGGTGGTATCCATGAACATGCCGATGATGCACATGGCAATGATCATCAGGAGCATCAGGATGTTGGGGTTGGTGGAGATGCCGGTCAGCAGAGCGGACACCTGCTCGGGGAACTTCTCAATGGCCAGGCAGTAACCGAATGCGGTGGTGCTTGCCACGATGAGCATGGTCATGCCGGAGGTGCGGGCTGCGCTGAGGACCGTCTTGATGGCACCCTCAAAGGTGAACTCCTTGTAGACGAAGATGCCGATGATCAGACCGTAAGCACCGGCGATTGCACCGGCCTCGGTTGCAGTGAACACACCGGACAGGATGCCGCCAATGATGATCAGAGGCATGACCAGCGCAGGCAGAGCATTGATGAAGGACTTGACCATGCGCTTGAAGTCGAACTTGACCTTCACATCGCCGTCGTACTTGGCAGGGTTCTTCTTTGCCTTGATGAAAGCGTAGATCATCTGACTGACACCCACCAGAATGCCGGGGATCACGCCTGCCATGAACAGCTTACCAACGGAGATACCGGTAATGGAGCTGTATAGCACCATCAGGATGGAAGGCGGAATGATGGAACCGATGGTTGCGGATGCAGCGGTGACGGCAGTGGCGTAGTCGCGGTCGAAACCGGCTTCGTCCATGGAGCCGATCAGCATGCCGCCGATGGAAGCAACGTCGGCAGAGGTGGAGCCGGAAACGCCTGCAAACAGCATGGATGCCAGAATGTTGACGTGTGCCAGACCGCCGGGGATAAAGCCGACCAGCTCGTTTGCAAAGCCGACGATGCGCTTGGTAACGCCACAGGCATTCATGATCTCGCCTGCGAAGATGAACAGCGGAATTGCCATCAGGGTGAAGGAGTCACCACCAGCGAAGATGCGCTGGGTGAGGATGACGAGATCTTTACCGTTCAGGGCCAGATACAGCATGGAGGAGATGCCGACGCCGAACGCAACAGGCACGCCGATGAGCAGCATCAGAAAGAAGATACCAATGATCATCCACATATTACATGCCACCTCCCATGTCGCCTGCATCTAATTTTTCGCTGCCGCCCTTGCCCAGCAGGAGAAGCAGCTCTTCAATGAACATACCGGCACTGCCAATGACCATGGCCAGATACACAACAGACATGGGCAGATGCATGGTGCTGGAACGGTTGGTCCAGTTCTCAATAACCATGCGGGTGCTCATGCAGAAGAATATGGCCAGATAGGCAAGAACCAGCACGCGGGAGAACTTTTTCACGATGGTGTGCAGCGGCTCCGGAAGAGCATCCACCACGATGTCCAGACCGATGTGGCCGTCGTCGCGCATGACGTAGATGGAGCCGAGATAGACCATGCCTGCAAAGGTGTAGCGGCCAAACTCGACTGCAAAGCTCAGCGGCGAGTTAAAGATATAACGCATGATAACGTTCAGGGTGGTAACACCGAACATTGCGATGAAGAGAACCAGAATGCACACATTCAGGATCTTATCCACCGTTTTACGCACATTTTTCATGCGGGGTTCATCTCCTTTTATTCAATTAAGTGCGGGCAAGCCCTTTGAGGCCTGCCCGCACATTTTTTCAGGGAAAGACGGACGGTCTATCAGAGAGCAACACCCATGGAAGTCAGGATCTGCTTGCCGACATCGGTCTTTGCGCAAGCATATGCGTTGTAGTTGATCTTTGCCTTCAGGCTGTCAACATCGGTGTCCACCACTTCCAGACCGGCACCTTTCAGAGCGTCGAAGTTTGCATCGCTGCCGTCCTTGGTAGCATTCAGGCCAAACTCGCAGGCTTCCTTAGCGGCCTCGGTCAGGATGTTCTGCTGCTCTTCGGTCAGCTTCTGGAACACCTGCTCGGAAACGGAGATGGTGGTGGGTCCAATGATGTGGTTGGAAACGTTGACGTACTTGCACACTTCCTGCATGGAGGCGGACATGATGGACTCGGGGATGTTCTCCACAGCGGACACCAGACCGGTATCCAGTGCGGTGTAGGTCTCGCCCCATGCCACAGGAGTGGGAGCAGCGCCCAGCTGGGTGAAGGTCTCTTTATAAGTAGAGGAGTCCGGGATGCGGATGATCAGGCCGGACATATCGTCCACGGTGTTCAGAGGCTTATCGGTGGTAAAGATCTGACGGAATGCCAGCACGTAGTAGTCCAGAATGCGGACATTGGTCTTGTCCAGGATCATCTGTGCAACGGTGGTGCCAGCCTCACCGGCCAGCTTCTCAGCGCAGTCGTCGTAGCTGCTGTATACGAAGGGCAGGCACAGGCAGCCGGCCTCGTCCACGTAGTTTGCATAGAACTCGGCAGCGATCACGGCCAGATCCAGAGTGCCGTTGGTCAGGGCCTGCAGGTTCTCGGTCTCGGTGCCCAGAGTTGCAGCGGAGTAAACGTCCACCTTCATCTTGCCCTCGGACTTCTCAGCGACCAGACGAGCGAACTCCTCAGCAGTCTTGTTGATGGAGTGGCTTGCAGCCATCTGGTGGCTCATGGTCAGGGTGACATCGGCCTTGACATCATCGTACTTGCCGGCAGCGGCGGTGCTGGATGCAGCCGTGCTGGATGCAGTGGCGGTGGAGCCGGAAGTGACACCGCAGCCAGCCAGAGCAGCGGCAGCTGCGGTCACGCCAGCAGCCTTCAGGAAATCACGGCGGTTGATGTACTGTTTCATCTTGTTGTCCTCCAATTTTCTTAAACATCATGACCGGGCTTGTGTCAGCCGGTCTGCACGTACTTTTCTGGCGCCCACCTGCGTGGGACTTTCTGTTGCCAACATAATAGCATGTAATACAAGCATTGTCAACATTCTTTTTACAAGTTACATGTTTTTTGTGCAGAGTGCACTTGTTTCAAAATGCAAATCTGTACAATTCAAAGATAAAACTTAAGATTTTTAGCCACTTTTGTTATACTTTTGACTTTTTTGACGTTTCATCGTTGTCACATCTCTTCATATTCCTGTGCTTTTTGTCCGTTCAAGTTGACGTTTTTCACTTTTGGGGCTTCATTTTCTTCTGCCGGCTTCCACCGTCCACCGCCTCTTTCTCCCCTCTTCCGACCCGATCCGGCACCGCTGGCGCACCCCAACTTGTTTTTTGGCCGAAACAAGTTCATCTTCCGCAAGAGGCATTTATAATAGGAAATATCCATAAAACAATCCGTCCTGCCATTTTTTCTGTGATACATGTCCAGTTTCGTCAGAATTCCTGCCCGCAGCTGCTATTCTTTGCCGTATCTTTATTTTTAATACTCCTTCTATTCCGCTCTTATGCTCTGCCGGGCGCTTGTCTTGACATCAGTTTCCGTCTTGTATCACAAAACGGCATGCCCAGAATTGTGCAGTTAGTCGAAAATCATCCTTAAATCCCTGTTTTTTCAAATTTCCTCTTGCTTTTCTTGTATTGTCGTGTATACTAAAGCCAATGAATCTTGTATTACAACAAGATACGACGACGGAACATTTACAAGAAGATCACTGATCACCAACAAGGAGGTCTACTGTTATGAAAGAGTGTTGGGTCACCGAGCCGCTCCACTTTGAGATGCGCGAGACTGAGATCCCTGAACCGAAGGACAACGAAGTCCAGATCAAGATGATGGCTGCTGGTGTCTGCGGCAGCGACATCCATATTTATAAGGGCGAGAACCCCAACTCCCGCTACCCGCTGATCCCCGGCCACGAGAATGTTGGTCTGGTCACCAAGGTTGGCGCAGACTGCAAAAACATCAAGGTGGGCGACCACGTCGTGATTGACTACGTGATTCGCTGCGGCGAGTGCTACCAGTGCAAGCATGGCCGCGGCAATGTCTGCGAGCACGTTCTGGTGCGCGGCAGCGGCACCAACGGCGGCTGGCGTGAATACTGGTGCGTCGAAGAGCCTTACGTCTACAAGATCGACGACAGCATTCCCTGGAAAGATGCCGCTCTGATCGAGCCGCTGACCATCGGCGAGCACAGCACCAGCCGTGCAGGCGTGTGCGAGGACGATGTGGTGTTCATTCTGGGCACCGGCACCATCGGCACCATCATTGCACAGGCCTGCAAGCTCAAGGGTGCTAAAACCGTCATCTGCTGCGACATCAGCGACAGTAGTCTGGAGCGCAGCAAGCAGTTCGGTGCCGATTACACCGTGAACAGCAAAACGCAGGACATCGTTGCCGAAGTGCAGAAGATCACCAACGGCCACGGCTGCACCGTCGCATTCGACTCCGCCTGCTTCCCCGGCAGCCTGACCATGATCATGCAGCCCGGCATCGTGTGCAACGCAGGCCGTGTGGTCCCCATGGGCTTCTGCACCGTGCCCGAAAAGATCACTCAGCAGATGATCAATGGCCGTGAGCTGACCATCTGCGGCACCCGCATGAGCCTGAACCAGTGGGTCCCCACTGCACAGAAGATGGCCGAGGGCAAGTACCACATGGAAGGTCTTGCAACCACCTTCGTCAAGTTCAGCGAGATCGAAAAGGTCTTCGACAACATCGTTCATCCGGACCCGGCCGTCAAGAAGACCGTTATCCTGTTCGACGGCGCAGAGGACTGACCCTCTGGCCCTGATATAAACACGTACATTATAAAATAGAAGGAGATCATTATTATGGCTGCTCTTACTAAGTTTGATATTGCCGGCAAGCATGCGATCGTTACCGGCGGCGCACAGGGTCTGTCCCGCGGCATGGCCGAAGGTCTGCTGGAGGCAGGCTGCAAGGTCGTCATCATCGATGTCCAGAAGGAAAAAGTGGAAAAGGTCTGCGAGGAGTACCGCGCCAAGGGTCTGGAAGCCTACTCTGTCATCGGCAATCTGGCTGACCGTGAGGACCTGAACCGCGCCTTCGACGAAGCACTGCAGATTTTGGACGGTCGTCTGGACGTTCTGGTCCCCGCTGCAGGCATCCAGCGCCGCTATCTGCCCGAGGAGTTCCCCGCAGAGCAGTGGGATCTGGTCATGAAGATCAATCTGGACCACGTCTGGTTCATGATCCAGCGTTCTCTGCAGGTCATGCTCAAGCAGCCCACTGGCGGCAAGATCATCACCATCGGCTCCATGGCTTCCTACTTCGGCTGCACCACTGTGCCTGCCTACACCGCAACCAAGGGCGCTGTTGCTCAGCTGACCAAGAGCGTTGCTGTTGACTGCGCCGGCCGCGGCATCAACATCAACTGCATCTGCCCGGGCTACATGGACACCGAGATGTGCGCCAACATGACGCAGGAGCGCAAGGACGAGTGCACCAAGCGCATCCCCGCTGGCCGCTGGGGCCTGCCCGAGGATATGAAGGGTCCCGTCGTCTTCCTGGCTTCCGCTGCATCCGACTACCTGAACGGTGCCCTGATCCCCGTTGACGGCGGCTATCTGGTCAAGTAATCAACACATAAAAAGGGAGGAACCCTGTCATGGCCCCTACCATACGCGATATTAAAGTGATCTGCACCGCCCCCGAGGGCATCAATCTGGTGGTGGTGAAGGTGGAGACCAGCGAGCCGGGCCTGTACGGTCTGGGCTGCGCCACCTTCGCTTACCGCCACCTGACCGTGCAGCATCTCATTGAGACCTATCTGCGTCCGCTGCTGATCGGCAAGGATGTGCGCAACATCTCCGACCTGTGGCAGCTGATGCACCAGAACGCCTACTGGCGCTGCGGCCCCATCGTCAACAATGCCATCTCCGGTGTGGATATGGCCCTGTGGGACATCAAGGGCAAAATGGCCAACATGCCTGTGTACGACCTGTTCGGCGGCAAAATGCGCGCCGGTGTTCCGGTGTACCGCCATGTGGACGGTGCCAATGTGGACGAGATCTGCGAGAACATCGAGAAGTATCGTTCCATCGGTGTCAAGCACATCCGCTGCCAGTGCGGCGGCTACGGCGGCGGCGGCTTTGGCCCTGCTCCGGAGTGGGCAGCCAAGGGCGCAGAGCCGGGCGTGTATCTGGACAGCAAGAAGTATATGCGCGACACCCTGAAGCTGTTCGACGGCATCCGTGCCAAGGAAGGCTTCGACATTGATCTGGTGCACGATGTGCACGAGCGCATCCACCCCACCGAGGCTGTCACCTTTGTCAAGGAGATGGAGCCTTACAAGCTGTTCTTCATGGAGGACGTTGTGCCTCTGGAGCAGGTGGAATGGCTGGATAAGATCAAGCAGACCAGCGTGACCCCGCTGAGCCAGGGCGAGCTGTTCAACAACCCTGCCGAGTACAAGAAGCTGGTGCAGAACCGCAGCATCGACTACATGCGCGTGCATCTGAGCCAGGTGGGCGGCATCACCCCGGCCCGCAAGCTGCAGATGTTCTGCGAGCAGTATGGTGTGCGCATCTGCTGGCACGGCCCCGGCGACATGAGCCCGCTGGCCCATGCAGCCAACATCCACATCGATCTGGCCGCTCAGAATCTGGGCCTGCAGGAGTGGAGCGGCATCGAACCGCCCAACTTCGTCATCCAGAAGCTGAAGGATAACCACGGCGCTCTGCTGGAAGTGTTCCCCGGTATGCCCGAGTACGGCAACGACGGCTTTGTTTACGCCAACGACAAGCCCGGTCTCGGCGTAGACCTGAATGAGAAGGAGGCCGCAAAGTATCCCTGTGAGAATACTGTGACCACCTGGACCCAGACCCGCAACCGCGACGGCAGCCTGCAGACTCCGTAATTTGCAATAATCTTTGACACTGTACGATCCCTGACGGAGAAACACGGCTGGAATCGTACAGTGTTTTTTGTTCTCAAAGGAGCATTGCTATGAAGATCACAAAACTTCAGACATGGCTGGTGCGTCCCCGCTGGGCTTTTATTGAGATCAGCACCGATGCAGGCATTTCCGGCTGGGGCGAGCCGGTGCTGGAAGGCCGCGCCGCCACCGTATGCGAGTGCATCCATGAGATGGAGCCGTACCTCATTGGTGCCGACCCCATGAAGATCGAAGACCTGTGGACTGTGCTGTTCCGCGGCGGCTTCTACCGCGGCGGCGGCATCCTGATGAGCGCCATCTCCGGCATCGATCAGGCCCTGTGGGATATCAAGGGCAAATACTGCAATGTGCCGGTCTGGCAGCTGATGGGCGGCAGCTGCCGCGATAAGATGCGGGTGTACAGCTGGGTGGGCGGCGACCGCCCAGCCGATGTGGGCCGCGCTGCGCTGGAAAAGAAACAGCAGGGCTTCACCGCCATCAAGATGAACGGCACCGACGAGCTGCAGTTTCTGGACAGCTACGCCAAGATCGATGCCCTGCTGGAGCGCGTAGCCAGCGTGCGTGAGAGCTGCGGCAAGGATTTTGGCATTGCCATTGATTTTCACGGCCGGGTGCACAAGCCCATGGCAAAGATCGTGGCCAAAAAGCTGGAAGAGTTCGACCCCATGTTCATTGAGGAACCCGTTCTCTGCGATAACATGGAGTATTTCCCCGAGATTGCGGCGGCCTGCAACATCCCCATTGCTACCGGTGAACGCCTGTTCACCAAGTACGATTTCAAGCATCTGCTGGCCATTGGCGGCGTGGACATCGTGCAGCCGGACCTTTCCCATGCCGGTGGCCTGACCGAGTGCAAGAAGATCGCCGCCATGGCCGAAGCCCACGATGTGGCCCTTGCTCCCCACTGCCCGCTTGGCCCGGTGGCCCTTGCCAGCTGCCTGAATCTGGATGCCACCTGCTACAACGCGGCCATTCAGGAGCAAAGCATCGGCATCCACTACAACGAGGGCCGCAGCGTGCTGGACTATGCGCTGAACCCCGAGGATTTCAAGTTCGTGAACGGCTTTGTCAGCCTGCCCCAGAAGCCCGGCCTTGGCGTAGAGGTGAACAAGGCTCTGGTGGAGGAAGAGGGCCAAACCCCGCATAGCTGGAAGAACCCGGTTTGGAGGCATGAGGACGGGAGCGTGGCAGAATGGTAAACATGATGAAAGCACTGGTGTTCACCGCACCGCATACCTTTGAATACCAGGATGTTCCCCGCCCTGAACCGGCACCGGACGAGGTGCTGGTGGAGGTAAAGGCCTGCGCCATCTGTGGCAGCGATGTGCACGGCAGCAGCGGTGAGAACGGGCGGCGCATCCCGCCGCTGGTCATGGGCCACGAAGCCAGCGGCACCATTGCGCAGCTGGGCGAAGCCGTGCAGAGCTGGGCCGTGGGCGACCGCGTCACCTTTGATTCCACCGAATACTGCGGCTGCTGCTGGTTCTGCACCCACGGGATGCACAACCTCTGCGCACAGCGCCGCATCGTAGGCGTTGCCTGCACCGAGTACCGCAAAAATGGTGCCATGGCCCAGTACATCGCCGTAAAGGCCCGCACTTTGTATGCCCTGCCGCCCACCGTCAGCTTTGAACAGGGCTGCCTTGTGGAACCGTTTGCCGTGGGAATGCACGCCGTGCTGCGCAGCGGCCTTGCCGCCGGGCAGACCGCTGCCGTGATCGGTGACGGCACCATTGGCCTGATGACCCTGATTGCCGCAAAAAGTCAGGGCGCACAGGTCTGCATAAGCGGCCACCACGCCCGGCCCATGCAGCTGGCCGCACAGCTGGGTGCACTGGACTGCGCTCAGCTGCCGCAGCTCACCGCAGAGCGCGGTGCCGATGTGGTGTACGATGCCGTCGGTTCCCAAAGCTCCTTTACACAGGCCATGGAGCTGGTGCGCAAGGGCGGACGCATCATGGTCATTGGCAACCACGCCCGGACCATCGACTTCCCGCTGCAGCGCTGCATCACCGAGCAGATCGATGTGCAGTTCAGCTATTCCTCCGCCGGGGAGTACCCGGTCTGCCTGCAGGCCATTGCCGAGGGCCGCGCCGGCCTGACCGGCCTGTGGCAGAGCTTTCCGCTGGCCGAGGGTGCGCAGGTGTTCGACCGCCTTGTGCACCGGGACGAAAGCCTGACCAAAGCCGTCCTGATCCCGTGAGCAGTTGTCTGCATACAAGTTTTTTTCTGCCAGTTTTCGCTGATTTTGATTTACTTTTGCAACATCCTATGATATAGTTAGAAAAAGTTGTAATACAAAGAGGTGTTCCACTATGGCCGATAAGGGCAGCGTCACCGGAAAGATTGCCCACTATATCCGCAAAAATATCCGCAACGGCAACTGGACCGTGGGCGAGAAGATTCCCAGTGAAAACCAGCTGTGCGAAGAGCTGGGGGTCAGCCGTGTGTCCGTGCGCAGCGCCCTGCAGCAGTTCATTGCGCTGGGCATTCTGGAAAGCGTGCACGGCAAGGGCACCTTCCTGATCTCGGACGATCTTTCGGCCTTCTATTCCAATGTGGAGGAACCGGCTCCCACCATCGATGCTACCGAGACCATGAAGCAGATCTTGGAGTTCCGCAGCATCGTGGAACCGGCAGTCTGCGCACAGGTGGCCCAGACCGCCTCGCCGGAGCTGATTGCCAAACTGGAGGGCCACCTCAAGGCCATGAAGGCCTCTGTGGGCAAGTGCGAAGAGTTCATCAACGCGGACGTGGCGTTCCATATGGAGATCATCAACGCCTGCGGCAACGATTACACCATTGCCATTATGAACGAGACCTTCCAGCGCCGTGCTAGTCTGGGTAAGATGCTCATTCTTTCCAACGGTTACTACGGCGGCATCTACTACCACGGCATTCTGTTGGACGCTTTCCGCAAGCATGACGCCAAGCGTGCCCGGGTCATGATGGAAGAGCATCTGCAGCACGGCCTGTACGATCTGGAATCCGATAATCTGGGGCAGGAGAAAAACGACCTCTGAGCCGCTTTTTCCTGTCTGATACGCAAAAAAGATCCCGTTCACCCAGAAGTGGACGGGATCTTTTATTGCTTATGGGGCTTTACTGCAGCCGATCAGGCTTTGACGAAGGCAGCTGCTTACTTTACAGCCAGATATTTGCCCAGTTCGCGGCCCAGCGTCAGGCACATACCAATGCTCACACCGGGGATCGGGGTGATATACTCGGGACCAAAGCGCATACCGCAGGTGTTGCCGGAAGCGTACAGGCCCTCGATGGGCTGATAATCCTCGTTCAGCACCTGCTGGTCATTGGTGGTCACAAAGCCGCCGGTGGTCACCAGTGCAAAGCCCAGACTCGGGGTGGTGACATGGGCGTAGAAGGGAGCCTTTGCAACTGCATTCAGGAAGTGCGGGTCCTTGGCAAAGTCGCTGTCGCAGCCCTCGGCGCAAACCTTATTGTATTGCTCCACAGTAGCGGAAAGGGCTGCAGGCTCCACACCGATGTACTCAGCCAGCTGTTCGATGGTGCCGGCGCCGGCAACAGCCGTGACATAGCGGAGTTGTTGAAGGGTCACGGCAGTTTCCTTTCGGCGTGTTTTTTCTATCCTACCGCAGAGCCGCCAAAAACGCAACGTATTTTCTTCTTTGAAATACCAAACGAATATTGCCGGCATATCCAAGATACGTTTTACCCACCCTGCAATTTCCCTTATAATAGCACCGCAGTCTTGAAACAGCTGCAACATTCCCATATCACAAAGGAGGCTTTCCGGTATGGGACAACGGCAAAGTGAGATCATCAAAAATCACATGGAAGTTTACTGGCACGACTATGCGTCGGCCAGCAAGGGCGTTCCCATTACCGAGGCGGGGCTTGTGGAAAAAGCCTCCGTCATTGGACGCACCGGGCTGATGCTGCTGGAATGCGGCACCGGCGCATGGCGTGTCCGAAGCTCCATGAACACCCTTTCGCGGGAGCTGGGAGTCACAACAACAGCGGATATCGGCCTGTTGTCCATTGAGTTCACCTGCTTTGACGGTGACCAGTGTTATACCCAGTCACTCTGTCTGACAAATACGGGCGTGAATACCTCCCGGCTGAACCGACTGGAGCATTTCGTCAACGACTTCGACCGGGAAGGAAAATTTATGACCGGCGAAGAACTGCACAGCCACCTCGATGAGATCGAGCGCATCCACGGCTTGTATTCGCCCATCGCACTGGGCTTTGCAGCTGCACTGGCCTGCAGCTGCTTCACCTTTCTGCTGGGCGGCGGCATTGTGGAAATGCTGTGTGCCTTCTGCGGTGCAGGCATCGGCAACTTTGTACGGTGCAAGCTGACAAAGCACCATTTCACCCTGTTTCTGGGCATTACGGCGTCGGTCTGTTCAGCAAGCCTCGTGTATGCCATCCTGCTGAAGCTGGCAGAGGTGCTGTTTGCCGTATCGGCGCAGCACGAGGCGGGGTATATCTGCTCCATGCTCTTCATCATTCCGGGCTTTCCGTTCATTACCAGCGGCATCGACCTTGCCAAGCTGGATATGCGCTCCGGGCTGGAACGTCTGGCCTACGCCGTCCTCATCATTCTGGTGGCAACCATGACGGCTTGGATCATGGCACTGCTGCTGCATTTGCAGCCGGTGCAGTTCCCTGCCCTGAGCCTGACACTCCCGGAAGAGATCGTGTTCCGGCTGCTGGCAAGTTTTGGCGGTGTGTTCGGCTTTTCGCTCATGTTCAACAGTCCCCGGAACCTGGCAGTCTGCGCCGCCCTTATCGGTGCGGTAACGAACACGTTCCGGCTGGAGCTGGTGAGCCTTGCGGGCTTTCCGCCCGCTGTTGCAGCGTTTCTGGGCGCACTGCTGTCCGGACTGCTGGCCTCCTGCCTGAAGAGCGCCGCCGGTTATCCCCGCATCTCCGTCACCGTGCCGTCCATCGTTATCATGGTACCGGGACTGTATTTCTACCGTGCCATCTATAATCTGGGCATCCTGTCTCTGATGGACTCCGCCACATGGTTTGCAGATGCCATTCTCATCATCGTGGCACTGCCGTTAGGGCTGATCTTCGCCCGTATTGTCACTGACAAGACTTTCCGTTATTGCACCTGATGTGCAGCATTTCCATTCTCTCATATAAGGCAAAACGCAGCGAATCTTTTAACGGTTCGCTGCGTTTTGTTTTGCTGTGATGCACTTATAAAAGGAGTTCGTTTACAGGGCATTTACTCCCCGTAAACGATCTTGGTAGTAGTTTCCACATGGCGTTCCAGCCGGTCGGCAAAGTGTTCCAGCGGCAGAAAAACGCCAAGTTCATCGTAGCGGGTTCCGCCGTCCTTGAGCGTATCCTGTCCATAGTAGACCACGGAACGGGGCAGTGCGTGCTGCAGCTTCATCTGGATATCCCAGACGGTGGAGTAGGCCTCCGCTTCCGTTACCTTCTGCTTCACGGTGTCCGGCAGTTCGTAGATCAGCAGCAGCCCCAAATGCTGGTTGTAGTGGTACTCCACCACATCCATCGAGCCTTCGTCGTAGCCGTGATACTTGCAGTAGCCGCTGGCAAGGTACATTTTTACCTTTTCCTGCTTCTGGAATACCCGGATGAACCGGTCGTATACTTTGCTGCTCACGGCAAATTTGTTGTTCGGCAAAAGAACGCCGACATCATCCGTCAGGATCACCGGGTTCGGCTGACCATCGGCGTTGAATTTGAACGGGATCAGGGCAGCGTTCCGTAGCAGGTCAAACATACTGTGCTGGCAGATCGCCATCAGAAAGGCAGACAGATCCTTGTTCTCGTAGGCATTGAACAGTGCTGCGGCAAACTGCTGTGCACTCACGGCCGGCGCATCCAGTACGTCTGCCATGTCCAGCGAGTCGTTGAAGGTATCCATCAGGCGTCGGCAGGCTTCTGGATTTTTCAGGATCTCCCCGAACAGTGCCTCTGCCTTTTCTTCTCTTGGAAATATCGTTGCCATCAAAAAGACCCTCTTTCTGTTTATTTCCAGCTACCTATTATAGATTCATAATGCCCAGCTGTGAAATACTGCTTTCATATTGCTGCTATATACAGAACACTTTTTACACATTTTCCAAGTGCCTGTACAATGGACGCTGCAATCATGAAATTGCACGAGAGAAATCGAAAAGTATATAAGTTGGTTTGAACGGAGGCAGTTCCTATGTCTGAGATCAAAAAGGTCGTGCTGGCATATTCCGGCGGTCTGGACACATCGATTATCATCCCGTGGCTGAAAGAGCACTATAACAACTGCGAAGTCATTGCCGTGTGCGGCAATGTGGGGCAGAAGGGTGAGCTGGAAGGCTTGGAAGAGCGCGCCAAGGCAAGCGGCGCATTGTCTACTTTTTACGGACCGGTTCAGCCTTTTGGCTAAATAACTCTGGTCTTTTTTGTTGGGGCGTGTGCAACAGCCCCGTGTTATCATTTTGAATAATAGGTTTTAGATTCGAAAGCCAACCAGATGATCGAAGCCTTTGACTCGGCCAATCAACTGGTCAAAGATGAAGTTTTGGCTCTGCCAGAAGAATAATCCCCACAAACCAGAAAAAACGTCAACGCATGAGAGAGCAATCTCTCGCGTTTGACGTTTTTCTTTTTTGTTTTGCCACCGTCATTCTGCACAAAATTCAAGGATAAAATTTTACACCCCAAAATCTGCAAAAATCGGGTTTTCGGAGCCATTTTGCCGATCCTCCCCGAATTTTGCTACAGATCTGCTACAAACGGCAGTTTTTCGACTTGCATCAGTAACCTGTTTTTTATATTCTCACTGGCCAAACTTTCAATTCCTATACTCTCCCCTCGCCAAAAAAGTCTCAAATGTTTTGTGTGGTTTGATGATAGTATTTTCAGTTGACGTATGATACACTGAATTTTAAGGAGTTATTCAGTTGTACTGTGACTACTTATCTAAGCATTTTTACGGACACCAAATCTTGCATACAAAAATGCGAAATCTGCTTTGAAATGGGGTATTTGCTTATGTTTAAAATCAACAATCTGGCAAATCAGATAAGTCACATCGTCACCGAACAGAAGGGTATCTTCTCTATTGTTGAGCACAATATCGATTTCTCCGTAGCGCCTTGCAATGCAATGGAAGAATACTATATGAGCCAGATGAATGTCAAACGGAAACAGGCCATTGCCAATCTCAACGGAAAAGTTGGGCTTGTTCTTCAAGCGGGCGCAATGCAGTACATTGTTGGCAACGTGCAAGCAACCACCGGATTGAAGGGTGTTGGCGACTTCTTAGGCAAAATGGTAAAAAGTTCCGTCACAAAAGAAAGCGCAATCAAGCCGGAGTACGTCGGAACGGGTGTGCTCGTGACCGAACCCACCTATAAATATCTTCTGACCGAAAATGTCGGTGACTGGACAGGCGGTCTTGTAATGGAAGACGGCATGTTCCTGGCCTGTGAATCCACTGTCAAGCACGAGGTTCAAGCACGCTCCTCGCTTTCTTCTGCAGCACTCGGAAATGAAGGACTCTTCAATCTACGGCTTGCTGGCAATGGTGTATGTGTACTGGAAAGCAATGTTCCCCGTTCGGAAATCGTAGAAATCGACCTTCAAGACGACGTTTTAAAAATTGATGGCAGCTTTGCGATTTGCTGGTCCGGCAGTCTCAGCTTTACGGTTGAACGTTCCGGAAAAACCTTGCTTGGTTCTGCCGCATCCGGCGAGGGTCTGGTAAATGTTTATAAGGGAACTGGCAAAGTATGGCTTGCTCCATTAACGCCTTCTCAATCACTGGTTAGCGCAACGCATGCAAAAAATGCAAAGTAATTGACCGCCTGTTCTTATTGCTTTCACTGTTTTACTTCTTTACAGCATCATCTTTGCAAAAAGCTCTTGGCCTTTAATATAGAGGTCAAGAGCTTTTTTGCTTGCCGCTGAACTTCTGCTTCAAAGATCGTGTTCAACTTAATTTTCAATCGTCTACACTTTGCGTTTCAGATAATTCTTCCCAGTCTTCCGTGTTTCCACTCCTACGGAGATACTCATTTCCCCCATCGACAGCACATGATCCACAAAAACAAAACTTGAAATCATGTACAGAACAGCTTTCAATACTGTCCCCGCACTTTTTGCACCGGATCATATTTCTCGCTATTTTCATCATGCACGTCACCCGCAGTCAATTATCGGCGTTCACATCATTTTTTGAGCCGCAAATAGTATTTTTCAAGGCTCTTATCGCAGACATCCACAATATGCAACCAATCTTCCCGTGTAAGCTTGCGGAAGATGATCGGATTTACCTCGATAGTCTCCACATCCTTGCAGCGCATCAGGAATCGCATATCTTCAAAGCGCTTGAAGGGGTTGGAGAGGATGTTCTTCTCCACATCCTTCCGGGTATAACCGCCCTTCTGGTAAATGCTGGTGGATTTCTCTGCGATCATTCCGTGCGCCTTGCGGTCCTCGTAGAAGTCGATGAAGTAATCCACCACATCCGGCAGGGCAACTCTGCCATTGCTGTCCATGTACTCATAAATTGCTTTGAGCAGGACCGGCTTATAGGAAAAGCTCATATCCATCGTTTCAATGAATTTCATGAACTTATCTGCCATATTCTGCGGCGTGATGAGATCCCAGCCGTACTGCTTGGCAATGTTTCGGACACTTTCCTCGCGGAAATAGTGGAACATCCGCTTATCGCCAAAGGGAATCGAAAGGTCCGGTTTGACTTTTCCGTCCTTAATGTAGCGCTCCACCGTCTCGGACTGTACATCCACCATCCGGACGAACTCGATCTGCGAGATCATATCCTTGACGCTGTTCTGCCAGTTGAAAAGGTCGATGATCTCATAGTCAGACACATCGATCGGCACATCCAACCATGCTTCGGGCTTTTCACCCTGGAACAACATATCCTGATCCAGCTTGCGCTTGTTCTCTGGCGCCAGCACATACGCCATGGGCTGATATTTTGAAATATCCAGCACCCGATGCAGACTGTAGGGCATATTGAACATATTGGCGTTGTCTACAAAATCAATCACCAGCAGGTCATCTTTTCCCGGACAGCGGCGGGTGCCACGACCAAGCTGCTGCAAATAAATCGTTTTGGACATGGTCGGGCGCGCCATGAACAGCACCGTGGTATGCGGGCTGTCCCAGCCTTCGTTCAGAAGGTCGCAGGCGCAAAGAACATTGGTCGAGCCGGTTTCATAGTCCTTCAGGATTTTTTCCCGAGCCTCTACCCGATCCCGCCCGGAAACTGCTTCCGCCTTCACGCCGCTATCCCGCAGTAGCTTTGCAATTTCGGCTGCATGGTCTACGCTGGCGCAGAAGATCACGGTCTTTTTGCCGTTGACATACTTTAAATATGTATCAACGATCAACTGATTCCGTTCCGGGATGAACAGCTTGCTTTCCAGATCCTGCGAATTGTATTTGATGCCGTTGATCCGCACATCGGTCAGGTCGATGTTGGTCTTGACCCAGATACAGCGAATCGGCACCAGAACGCCACGCTCCACGGCAGTCTTGAGATCCATTTTGTGGGCAACGTTCTGGAACAGCTCCAGCATATCTTCGCCATCGCTGCGTTCCGGAGTGGCGGTCAGACCCAGAATGAACTTCGGGTGGAAGTAGGTGAAAATCTTCTGGTAGGTGTTGGCTGCCGCATGGTGGCATTCGTCTACAATCAGGTAGTCAAAATCCATAGGCGAGAACTTTTCCAGATCCTTAGAGATGCTCTGCACCGTGGCAAAAATGACCGTCTGGGTCATATCCTTCTGACTTCCGGTGTACTCTCCCAAAGTCGCTTCCGGCCAGACCTTGGCGAAAGTCTCTTTTGCCTGAGATGCCAGCTTCAGGGCGTTGACCAGAAACAGCGTGCGTCCGCCCACTGCCTTGGCATCCGTTGCTGCTGTGATAGTTTTACCTACGCCGGTTGCATGGTACAGCAGCGCAATGGTTTTGCCGCCCTCACGCATCTTCTTGAGGTTGTCGATAGCCTCCTGCTGATAATCCCGAAGCTCGATGGTCTGTCCCATCTGAACCGGCAGGTCCGCTTCAAACGCCTTGAACATGGGGCTGGTGCCCAGAAATGTGATCAGCTCATCCTTGACCTTTTCCGGTTGCTTTTCCAACTGGCTGTAGATCCAACGGTAGACTTTCCAGTTATCATAGATCAGGCTGTTCTGCTTCAGGAGGTCGTCAGCGTATTTGTTTTCGGACACCTTGCTCGGGTTGTGGTAGGTCTCGCCGTCAATTTCGATTGCGATTTTGGATTCAGATGATTCCAGCGCAAAATCGATATAACGGTGCCGACCATAGATGTCCACACAGGGGTACTGGACCTGCAAATTCTCGGTTTTCTCAGGTCCAAAAGCCTCACAGAAAAGCTGCACAAACAGCTCCTCCGCACGGCTGTTGACACTGGTTGCTTTCATTGGCTCCATGGTGGCCTCCTAAAACGATATTCCCAATTAAGATTTATAATTTTATTATATCATACGCAAAAAGCTCTGTATAGTTTGTTTCTTTGGCAAGGTTTTCTGTCCTTGCTGCTTAATTCTATACCTTTATAAGAGAACTCATTGATTTTTTATTTGACTGACGTTTCCAAAAAGATAACCATAAGTTTTTTCTCAAAAGACTTAACTCTACTGCATCCATGGGCTTCTACTAAGCGAAGACACTTACAGTTGGAAGTGAAAGCGGGGTTTTACCATGGAATATAATGCAGTTTTGAATCGTGTACGCCCGATGCTGACGAACGGCAATCACCTGTCTGCGCAAGGCTTTGAGGCGCTGTTTGGTTCCTGTTCTCAGCAGGAACAGGAGCATCTGCTGGCCGAGCTGGCGGGGCTCGGCATCCTAGTGGATACCAGCGCCGCTATACCCAGCAGCAGAAAGGCCACTTCTTTCTGCCGCAGCGACTTTACCTCCAAGCAGCTTTGGTCTATGACCAACGAGCAGCTCTGCGTATTGGCACAGCAGGGTGATGAGAGCGCCAAGGAGATCCTTGTGCGCAAGACCGCCGGTTTTGTCCACCTGATGGCCCGCAGAGTTCCGCAGCTGCTCGCCCATAGCTGCCTGACCGAGGAGGATAACTTCCAGAACGGCATTCTTGGACTGTTTGCTGCGATCCAGCGGTTCGATGCGCTTCAGGGCTACAGCTTCCTGACCTATGCCGCTTACTGGATCCGCCAGTCCATCCTGCGCGAAGCCATCAACACCGGCCTTACGGTACGCATCCCGGTACACTATTTTGACACGCTCTGCCGGGTGCGCGTCGTCTGCAGCACCTGCATGCAGCTAGATGGTCCGGATCTCTGGCATGCCATTGCCGAGGCTGAAGCCAGCAGCGGTCACCCCTGCACGGTGGAGCAGGCGCGCCGCTACCTGAGCGACATGCTCGTTTACCTCAACGTTACCAGCCTGAATCTTATGGTCGGCGAGAGCCACGACACCGAGCTTGCGGAGCTTCTGGCGGATGACGTCAGCCCCGATCCTGTGGACACTGTGAGCGAGAACGAGACCGTTCAGGAAGTCCGGTTGCTTCTTTCTCAGCTTCCCGAACGTGAGTCCACTGTGCTCCGGCTGCGCTACGGTATCCCGGATGACCGCTGCCGTACGCTGGACGAGATCGGTGCGCAGCTGGGCGTCACGCGGGAACGTATCCGCCAGATTCAGGTGCGTGCCGAGCGCCATCTGCGGGAGATGCTGAAGCGCCGCTCCTCATCCACCCTTTTTGCTGCCTGATTTTTTGACCTGATGGAAGATTTTGCCATGAATACATTGCTTTGTTCTTATCTTTCCGCCCATGCTGCTGAGGATGCTCTGTTTGTCTTGTGGGGTTTTTCTCCGGAGGACGCTGGCCTTCCACGTCCTTCTCTGGATGCTTTGCTGCAGCAGCGCCTGTCCCGCTACCTGAGCAGTCTGCTGCAGCAGAGCCCCTGTGTGATCACCGCAGAGGAGTTTGCCCTGCACGCCGATACCCTTGCGCAGGAGTTCCCGCACATCATTCTGGTGCAGAACACCTGCTACCGCACGCTGCTGCCCATGTCTGTGACGCTTACGCCGGAGATGCAGTCCGGCCTTCTGAGTCACTTTGACCCGGAAACGCCGCAGGATACTCCGCTGCCCGGCATTGAACCCTGCCTGCGTGTCTACTCCAACCTGCTGCATACGGAGGAAGGCATTGCCTGCTGCATTCCTTTGGACGCTCTGCTGCGTCAGTACCCACAGGTCGAGCGCGTATCGCTTGGTGCAGCACCGCATATGGTTCCCGAAACCGCCGCCAGCAGCTCTGCCTTTGCGCTTACCGGAGAAGCCGATTATTTCTGCCTTGTGCAGCAGCTGCGCCGTGGCAAAACGCTCTGCGTTTCAGCCGACAGCTTCATCGGCGATGAGGCTGATCTTGCCGACAGCCTTGCGGCGTTGGCTGGCGCTTTTCCGGGTCAGCTTTCCAGAGCGCATGCGCAGACGATGCAGCCGGAGCGCCCCGTCTGCCCGGAGGCGCGCACCCTTCTGCAGCAGCACTGGGGTTACCCGGACTTTCTCCCGCTGGATGTCTACGACCTGGACGCTCTGCATTGCGGCGAGAAGAAGCTGCGCACCATCACCCAAGAGGACATCATCGATGACCTCATCCAGCAGGCAGAGCTTTGCCGCACAGGGCAGACTTACCGCGACCTGTTCGTGACTGCCTCCACCGGTGCGGGCAAAAGCGTGATGTTCCAGATCCCGGCGATCGACCTTGCCGAGAAGTACGGGATGGTCACGCTGGTGATCTCGCCGCTGATCGGCCTGATGAACGATCAGGTACAGGGCATGGAGAAGCACCGCTACGCCAAGGCCCGCACCATCAACTCCGACATCCCGCCAATGGTCAAAAAGACCATTGCGCAGGAGGTGCAGGAAGGCCGCTGCGACATCCTGTATCTTTCGCCGGAGTCCTTGCTGAGCCGCAGCGATATCTCCGACCTGATCGGCGACCGTGCCATCGGCCTGCTGATCGTGGACGAGGCCCATATTGTGACCACCTGGGGCAAGCAGTTCCGCCCGGACTACTGGTTTCTGGGTGACTACGTGAACAAGCTGCGCAAACAGCAGCTGAACGGTCCCCACCATCACGCCTTTGTCACCGCCACCTTTACCGCCACCGCCACCTACGGCGGCGAGGAGGACATGTACCGCGAGACCCTGCGGAGCCTGCACATGTCCCCGGACCCCATCGTTTATCTTGGCTGCGTGCGCCGCCGCAACATCGAGCTGTGCATCCGGGAGGTGCCACGCGTGACCGGCCGCCGGGAGTACGAGCTGGACAAGTTCCAGGCTCTGACCGGGCAGATCACCGCCGCACTGGAGCAGGGGCAGAAGACCCTGGTCTACTTTCCCACCGTCAGTCTGCTGGAGCGCTTCTACACCCATTGCCTTGCACAGCGTCTGGGCAATGCTGTGACCCGTTACCACGCGCAGCTTTCCGGCGAGGCCAAAGCGGAGGATCTGGAGGATTTCCGCAGCGGCAAGCGCCGGATCATGCTGGCCACCAAAGCCTTTGGCATGGGCATCGACATCCCGGACATTGCCCTTGTGCTGCACTTTGCCCCCACCGGTAACCTGTGTGATTACACGCAGGAGATCGGCCGCGCCGCCCGTGACCCAGAGATCCACGGCCGTGCCGTGTACGAGCACATGGCCAACGACTTCAAGCACATCAACCGCCTGCACGGCCTTTCCAGCATTCAGCCCTGGCAGCTGGTGCAGGTGATGCGCAAGGTGCTGCAGCTGTACCGCCAGCACCGCGCCAGCCAGCCGGCCACTGCCACCAAGCACCGCAACGAGCTTCTGGTGGACGCCGAGAGTTTCGCCTACATCTTTGCCAGCCCTAACGGCGAGCACCAGCAGGACCCGCTGGCCAAGGTCAAGACCGCCATGCTACTGATCCAGAAGGACAGCGAAGCACGCGGCTATGCGCCCTTCATCATGCGGCCCTCTCCTCTGTTCACCCACGGGTATTTTCTGCTCAGCAGCGCCGATGCCGCCGCAGTCAACTGCATCTGTACCGGTGCTGCCACCCTGCAGGATGAGGCCGCCGGAGTCTACGACGTAGACCTTGCCCGCCTGTGGATCAGCCGCTGGCAGAACGATTTTTCCTTCCCGCAGTTCAAGTACCTGCTGTACACCCACAGCGACAAGCTGCCGCTGAATGCCCAGCTGCGCCTGACCCCCGCCATGCAGCTGACGCTGGAGTGGCACGCCAATGCGGATGCCCGTTTTTCCGTACTGCTGCGCGCCCTGAAGGAGATCTTCTTCGAGGCTGCCCGTAGTGGCCAGTATCTCTACGATCGGGATGCCGCCGCACGGCTGGCGCAGGCCACAGGCCTGAGCAGCACCCGTGCCACCAGTGCAGTGCGCGTAGTGCTGGCGGCTGTGCAGTCCTGGCAGCAGCATTCGTCCCGCCTGCAGCGCACCCGTGTGCTGCGCCGCGGCACCACGCAGGAAGGCGCAGAGTACAGCGTCGTGGACCCGTTCATCAGCGAGTTTTTCCACTGGCTGGAGCAGAGCTTTGCTGTTCTGCACAGCAGCGAGACCTGCCGCTATCTGCCGGTGAATGATTCTGCCCAGAGCAGCGAGCGTCTGACCCCGGCTCTGGGCGTGCTGGAGGAGCTGGACCTGCTCCACTTTGCCCTGCTGGGCGGCTCCAACAGCCGCCTGTACCTCTATATTAACCAGACCCAGACCCTGGAGCTGGCTGACCGCGGCTTTTACCGCAACCGCTTGCTGGAGCGCATTGCCCAGCGCCACACCGATGCTGTGCGGCTGATGAGCTGGCTGTTTACCAGCGGCTTTTCCAGCGAGCAGCTCTGGGACCGTATCGAGGAATACTTCCTCGGCCTGCCCATTCAGGGCTTTGACGCCCCTTCTGCCGAATCGAGGTGATCTTTATGACTTATCTTTTCTGCTCCATCCGCGCTTCTCCGGTGTATAGTTCTTTTCTTTTGACTCAATGTGTGATATAGTAAAGTTATACTCCGTAAGGGGATGGAACTAGCTTGATGGGGTAGCTGGTCTTGATGAACGTGTACTTACAATTTATCCCCGCAAGGGGACGAAAACTTTGCGCCCTGCCCGCTGCCCATGATGCTGTCCTATTGCAATTTATCCCCGCAAGGGGACGAAAGCTCCATAACTGGATATTTAGGCGTTGTCATTCGGATGCAATCCCCGCAAGGGGACAACAAAGCACCTCTGCCACTGGCGTTTGCCAGCAGCGGAGGTGCTTTGCTTTTTCTTATATTCTACTTTACAGGTTGGGAGCTGCGCCTGCCGGAATCGTCTTTGTAACAGGCAGCGCCTTGACGCCTTGCGGAACATCCGGCTTCATGGGGCGAATCTCCTGCAGATAATCTGCCACATCCTGCAGGGTCTGCTCAATATGGGCCGTGTCCAGCGGAAGAATACGGTCGCTTTGCAGACCAAAAGCCGTATCACTGGCATGGTTGATCTGGTTGCGGTACTGCATCACACACTGGTAGAACAGTGCCGCATCCTCGATCTGCCACCGGACCTCCGGGTCGATCACCAGCTGACCGGAAGCGAGGATCGTATCCATATAGGCGTGCATTTCTTTCGAATTTGCTACACCGAACAGCATATTGCCATCTGCATCGTCCTTGCTGTGGGTCAGGCGCAGATCCGTTGTATAGGGATACTCCTTTTGCATCAAAGTCAGGCGGCAAAAATGGAAGTGGAACAGCGGATATACCCACGCCTTGCCCTTATTCTGATTCTGCTCTGCCAGATATGCCCAGCCGGTTTCTGTAGGCTGCACAAAAAGATGACGGCAGACATAGGTCGGCATCTGCTCACACAGCAGGGTCAGTGCCTGCTGATACATGCCGTGTTCTGTGCACCAGCTTACCAGCGCAGGAAGATTGTTTTTGGGGGAAGCCAGCAGACCTTCAAATTCTGTGCGGAAGCGGTCATTCAGCAGGTGGAAGAACAAGCTGGTCAGATTTTTGCTCTCCTTGGGCGGCGCCTGCAGTGCCTGTGCGATCTGGCTCAGGTCTTCATTCAGCGCCTGCACCCGGCACAGCGCCAGGTCATCCGAGAACTGGTTGATGCGGGCAAGCAGGGTATGCAGAGCCGGGTCGCTCTCGCCCTCGCTCCACAGATAGCCTTTCAGCTTCTGTGCAGTGCCGGTGGAAAAGAACTCGTCCATGGCCGTGATGAGGTCGAACAGGCTGTACAGCTGACTGCTGTCATGGATGCGGGAAGTGCCATCCGGAAGCAGTTCGGAGTAGATCACCCTGCGGGTCTCCACACCGCGCAGGTCACGCATACAGCGAGCTGCTGTTACCAGAAGCATCGCCGTGTCCCGCATGCCGCCGGAAAGGTCGATGGAAAGGGTATCTTCCGCTTCAATTTTTCCCAGTAACAGAGAGATCGCCCGGAACTGTGCCTTGTCGTCCATGCTGTCCGGTACCGGGATCACCACAAGCCGCTCTGCCGGAATGCCCGCCGAAGGCAGGAATACATCCCGGAAATATTCCACGGTGGTGCAGGTTTTCCCGTCCGGCAGATGCACGGTAGGGCTGGTGCGCACCAGCTCACTGCACAGTGCCAGAATACAGTCCAGACCTTCCTTGTGCTTTTTCAGCTCCAAAACCGCCGCTTCATTGGTCTGGGTATGAATGTTCGGATTTTTGCCGAAGGGGCTCATATATAAAAGCAATACATTGCGTTCCATCTTATACCTCCTCCTGTTCCACTTTCATCTGCATCAGTTTTTGCTGCCATGTTTTGCGCCGCTGCGATACAGCCGCTTTGCTCACGCCGAGAAACTCTGCCACGGTCTTATCCTGCGCCGGGTTGCGCCCCGGCTCCAGCAGCGCATGGACGGCGGCGCATTCCAGTGCCTTGGGTGCATAGGGCGGCTGAACTGTAAACTCCACATACCGGTGCAGCAGCAGGATATCCCACAGGCAGTTGTCCTGTTCCAGCGGACGCAGATCATCGCAGTTTGCCAGCCGCGCGGGCGCATCCTCTGCCGGGTCCAGCGCGTCGTTGTTGCGCAGAAAGCCCATCAGCACGCTGCTCCACAACGGGCCAGATGTCTTACCGTATTTTTCCTTCTGCTGCAGGTTCATCAGCCCTATGCCGCGGTGCAGCCATGCCAGCATTTCACTGCTCTGCTCCACCTGCTCTTCCACGCTTTTTTCTTGGGAGGCCACCCGGTCACCCAGCGCCGAATCCTCTCCGCCAGTGTCGTCCAGACTGAGTACCGACTGCTTATTGCGCAGTGCTTCCCGCAGGGTCTTTACACCCACCCCGACAATATCGGCGATCACCTGTTCTTTTTCCGGGTCACGGCAGAGCATACTCTCTGTAATTCCGTTCTTTTCCATGTACTCCAGCGCTTTTTTGATCTTGCGGTTTGTTTCGCGTCCGAAACCCATCACAGCCATTTCTTCCTGCTGCTGGTCGTGTGCCTGTGCATGACGGACGGCGGCGCGCAGATACATACTGAAGGTCTGCCCCGGCTTTGCTTCCCAAAAATCAAACGCATCCAGAAACGCCTTGCAGAAATCGACGCTGTTCCATGCATCCTCTCCCCTTCCGGGAGTCTGTGCAGTCAGAAAGCATTCCGCCCAGAAAGTGCGGAACCGTTCATCATTGGCATCGTGCAGCTTTTTGCGCTGTTCCGGCGGCAGCTGCAGCAGCGGCGAAGCGTCAATGTCCGCCCATGTTTTCACATCATTCATCGCTGCTCAGTCCTCCCGGTGCTCGTTCATCCAGATCAGCTGATGGAACACTTGTTCGGCGGTCCTGCTGTCGCGCATGGTACCTACCAGCCCGGCAAGCTGATACAGTGCTGCCATATCGTAAAGCCGCGCGCTGAGCACCTGCCCGTTTTCCCGCTTGACCTCACCATAATACACACCGCCTACTTCCAGCTCCGTATGGGTAGCTTCGGCACAAGTCAATGCCGTCAGCGTGACCACCGGGATGCTCTTGGAGCCGTAGGTGATGCAGGCATACACCCGCGTGATCTGCGGCAGGGCATCCACCAGATCCCTGCACAGGCCGATCAGTGTTTCCGAGCGCTGATCCTCGGGCAGGTGGAGCTGACGCACCTGATTTTCTGCAATGCCCAGCTGCGCCAGCTCTTCCAGCAGGCGCTGATAGTTGCGGGCGGTATCGGCATTTTCCTGCCGGATGGCCAGCAGCTGCACCGTATCCCCGGGTTCAAGGGTATCCCGCATCACCTGCACGATGGGGAAACAGGTGGCCGTGGGCGGGGCTGCATGTTCCCGCTGGTACAGCATAGGGTCCAGCTTTCCCTGCAAAGGTACGGTGGTGATATACGTCTTCAGCACAGGGCAACACTCCTTTTTATAAGATCCATTATCTGCATCATACCATGAAACTGCCCCGCGCACAAGGCAGGCCAAACGAATTTGTGCCCGTTCTTTTCAGCACAAAAGCACATCATTGTAATAAAGTGAGTATTTTCTAGCCATCCGGCTCTTCAGTTTTGCGGTGTTTTGTGATATATTTAGGGTACCATCCCCGTAAGGGGGCGAAAACGAAGTGCTGCGGGTGCTGCTGTATCAGGACAGCGTACCATCCCCGTAAGGGGGCGAAAACAGAAAAACGTTTTGATTGCTCTGCGGGATAACAGTACCATCCCCGTAAGGGGGCGAAAACACAGCGCTGCTTTTGAGGAACTTCTTCGTGCTGGTACCATCCCCGTAAGGGGGCGAAAACCGCATCGCATCGTAGAACATCTTAGCGATGAAAGTACCATCCCCGTAAGGGGGCGAAAACATCAGGCCCGGCACACTGTACATCGGCATAGGAGTACAATCCCCGCAAGGGGGCGAAAACCTGAACTGTGCTACAAAAGCCGCTTTCTTTTCCGTACCATCCCCGTAAGGGGGCGAAAACGCCTTTGCGCAGGCGTACTACGATGCACTGGATGTACAATCCCCGTAAGGGGACGAAAACAACAGAATTCCATCCATAATCAGAGAAGAAGAGGTACAATCCCCGCAAGGGGGCGAAAACGCAATTTGCGGACGGCATAGACAACATGTGATAGTACGATCCCCGTAAGGGGGCGAAAACATACTGATAAGCGCCATCGGTCACACCCCCTTTCTGTACAATCCCCGCAAGGGGGCGAAAACTAACATTGCCATCATAAGTACCATCCTTTCGATGTACCATCCCCGTAAGGGGGCGAAAACCACATTCCATACCATGAAAAATTCATGTGATGGATACCATCCCCGTAAGGGGACGAAAACTCGGTATAGAGCACCCAGCTTGCCAGAGTCAGAATACCATCCCCGTAAGGGGGCGAAAACATGGTCCAGTTCGGCATAGAGTTCAGGGCGAAGGTACAATCCCCGTAAGGGGGCAAACCAAAGCAAGAAAAGTAATTTCAAGTTTCTTGCTTAACTATCCGCATTCCATGGGCTTTTTCTCTTTGCAATGTCAAGGAGGAATGCCCTATGTTCATCAACTTTACCAATCACCCGTCCACTCAGTGGAGTGCCGAGCAAAAGGCTGCAGCGCAGGTCTACGGCAAGGTGATCGACCTTGCCTTTCCTGCCATTGACCCCGCCACCAACGAGGCCGTGCTGGACTCCCTTGCCACGGTATATGCCGACCACATCCTGCACCTTAGCCCGGATGCCGTGCTCTGTCAGGGCGAGTGCACCTTTGTGTACCGGGTAGTCCAGCGTCTGGAAGCCGCGGGCATCCCCACGCTGGCCGCCTGCTCCCGCCGCAAGAGTCAGGAGACCACCTACCCGGACGGCAGCACCCTGAAGCGCAGCATCTTCGCCTTTGCAGGCTTCCGCCGCTATGGCTCGCCCTGAAAGAGGGTTTTCTTTCTATCCTCCACGGCACAATAATGATTCAGGATTTATCGTTGTCCTTTTCGCGCGGTTTCACTTTATTTCAATAAAGTGAATAGCTTTCAGGCATTCAGCTCTTCCATTTTACGATCTTCTGTGATATATTTAGTGCACCATCCCCGTAAGGGGGCGAAAACTCAAACTTGCAGCTATCCGTGTCCCAATAAATGGTACCATCCCCGTAAGGGGGCGAAAACTCCCCTGCCTTGGAGCAGCGCTCACAGCACACCGTACCATCCCCGCAAGGGGGCGAAAACTTATGATGATTGTACGCTTTCAGGTACGTGTACAGGTACTATCCCCGTAAGGGGACGAAAACTTAAAGTGCGCTTCATTATTCCGGTTCATTCTCGTACCATCCCCGTAAGGGGGCGAAAACCAATGCCTCGTCCAGCTTCGTCAGTGCCAGACTGTACCATCCCCGTAAGGGGGCGAAAACCTTATAGGTTGCTTCACCGTCGTCCATGTACAGGTACCATCCCCGTAAGGGGGCGAAAACTTGAACAGAGTAACGAGTTTTTCGTAGCTTGCAGTACCATCCCCGTAAGGGGGCAAAAACTTCGGGTCCTCCTTTGTGTAAACCTTTTCGAGCTGTACCATCCCCGCAAGGGGACAAAAAACTCCGCATCAAAAAAAGATGCGGAGTTTTTCTTTTGCAAACCTTAACTCTTTGTTTTCTGTGGGCTGTCCCTCTATGAACGGAACGATTGCAGCTGCTGTGATATTTTCTCTGCTGCGGCTTTTGCATGGCGACAAAATGTGCTATAATAAAGCCAATTCCAAGCATCTCTTACAAAATTGACAAATACGTTTTCCGTTTATTGTGCAATTGTTCCACAATCCGTAAAGGAGATGGTATTTTGAACGTTCTCACCCTGCAGTCCACCTATGGCGGGCTGCTGCACGACACCGGCAAAGCGGTGTACCGTGCCGGTGGGCAGCGCGGCAGCCACAGTGAACAGGGCTACCAGTTTTTGCACGGCGTTTTGCCCGGTGCAGGCTGGGCACCGGCGCTGGACTGTGTGCGCTACCACCACGCCGCCGCGCTGCGCGGTGCAGCAAAGACTCTGCCCGCCGATTCCCCGGCCTATATCGTTTATCTGGCAGATTATCTTTCTGCCGCCGCAGACCGCCGGGAGGTCGAAGGCGAAAGCAGTTTCTTCCGGCGGGATCTTCCGCTGGACTCGGTGTTCACCCACCTGAACGGTACGCACCCCGGCTGGATGATGCCTGCGCAGCCGCAGGACGGCAGCCTGAAGCTGCCACGGCAGCAGCAGCCGCTTTCCGCTTCCGTCTATGCAGATGCTGTACGCAAGTTGAAGGAGTGTCTGCCGGATCTGCAGCCGCAGCCGGAGTGGATCAACTCTCTGCTGGGTCTGCTGGAAACGCAGTTCAGCTGTTTTCCGTCCAGCACCTTTACCGGCGAAAGCCCGGATGTTTCTCTGTTTGACCACGCCAAGACCACCGCAGCCATTGCGGCGTGCATCAGTGAATATGTGCAGGCAAACAACATCACCGACCTGCGCAAGGCACTTTTTGAGCAGGAGAAGGATTTTTGCCAGAAGGACGCTTTTCTGCTCTATACCGCTGATTTTTCCCGCATCCAGAAGTTTCTTTATACCGTCCATACCGAAAACGCCCTGCGCTCCCTGCGCAGCCGGTCGTTCTTTCTGGAGCTGCTCATGGAGCACTATCTGGACGAGCTTCTGGCCGGGTGCGGCGTGTCCCGCGCCAACCTGATCTACAGCGGCGGCGGACACTGCTATGTGCTGCTGCCCAACACTGCCGCTGTGGCCGATACCCTGACCCGGTGGAACCGGCAGTTCAACCGCTGGCTGCAGCTGCAGTTCGGCACCCAGCTGTTTCTGGCCAACGCATGGACACCCTGCTCCGGCAACGACCTGACCAATACCCCGGCTGAAAAAAGCCCCTACAAAGAGCTGTTCCGCCGGGTGAACCGGCTGCTGGAACAGCACAAATTCCACCGCTATACCGCAGAGGATCTGCGGCTGCTGAACAGCACCGCCGCTTACCCGGATGGCCGGGAATGTAAGGTGTGCGGCACCAGTGCCAACTTGAAGGATGATCTCTGCCCTTGGTGCAAACTGTTTGTAGATCTTTCTAACAAGATTCAGAACAAGCGCGTTCTGGTGGTAAGCCGTCAGCCCTCGGCTGCCGATGACTGTACGCTGCCTGCACTGGACGGCGGCAGCGAGTATCTGTCCCTGACGGATCAGCTTTCTGCCCGCAAACGGCTGGCTTCCGGCGAGCCGGTCGTGCGTGTATATACCAAAAATGCACCGTTCACCGGCCTTACTTACAGCACCAACCTGTACGTTGGCGATTACGCCGCCAGCAACAGCATGGAAGAACTGGCAGGGCAGTCCGAGGGCGTGCGCCGCATTGCGGTCTGCCGTATGGATGTGGACAACCTCGGGCACGCATTTATCTCCGGTTTCGAGCAGGAAAACGAGAAAGACCCGGTCAAACGGATGCACTATGTTACCCTGTCCCGCACCTCGGCGTTCTCCCGGCAGATGTCACTGTTTTTCAAGTGCTACATCAACGGCATTCTCGAAGGGCTGCAAGTGAGCATTGTTTATGCCGGCGGCGATGATGTATTCCTTGTGGGCGCATGGAACGCTGTGCTGGATGCAGCGCAGCGCATCCAGCGTAATTTTACCGTATTCTCCTGCGGTGCACTGACCCTCAGCGCAGGCATCGGCATCTTTGATGACCATTACCCCATCCGGCTTTCCGCCGAGGAAACCGCCGCGCTGGAAGAAGCCGCCAAGCATCTGCCCGGCAAAAATGCAGTGGCACTGTTTACGCCGGAGCGCAAAGCAGTCCGGGATGCAAAGGGCAACCTGCTGGTGCAGCCGGAGCAGGGACATATCTATGCGTGGGATGTATTCCGTACAAAGGTCCTGACCGAAAAGGTCGGCTGCCTGCAAAGCTTCTTCGGCAAGGATAACGCCGAGCATGGAAACGCCATGCTCTACAACCTGCTGGCACTGCTGCGGGAAGCCGAAAACGACCGCATCAACCTTGCACGGTACGCTTACCTGCTGGCGCGGCTTTCCCCCAAAAAGAATGCAGCAAATTACAAAGCCTACAAGCAATTCTCTCACAGCATGATGGATTGGGCATTGGATGCTGTACAGCGTCACCAGCTCATCACCGCAATTTATATTTATGTCTATCAGAACAGAAAGGGTGGCGACACAGATGGCAGGATGGAATGACAATGGCCGGGGCAGCTATGGCGGCGGTGGCTATAACAACAACCGGAGCGGATATAGCAACAGCTACAACGGAAACCGCAGCAGTTCCGGCAGCTATAACAGCCGTAGCAGCTATGGGCAGCAGAAAGAGCTGCCGCCGGAGATCACGCCGAAAAAGGTGCCGGAAGATTATGTAGACGAAGCCGAGCGTATTATGAGCAACCTGATGAGCCAGCCCAAAAAAGTGACCACTAGCAAGATCCGTGGCCTGCTGAGTCTTGTAACAGAGATTTTTAACGTTGAAAATCTCCGCACCGAAGAAGCACTTTTGCCCGAAAGTGTTGTAAAGATTAATCTGATGCGAGTTCGGGTAGCCTATGAATATGGTCGCGATACCGGAGAAAGTGTCGGTAAAGATAAAGCTTATCCCATGAAAGACTTTATTTCGCAATCGCATCTGCTGGAATACCTCAAGGGCATTTCCACCGACCGTGCGGACCTGATCCGCTTTGCACACTACATGGAAGCGCTGGTCGCTTTCCACCGCTACTTCGGCGGCAAGGAGGGGTAATCATATGTATGGAAAAATTCTGATCCGGTGCGATCTGGAAGTGCGCACCGGTATGCACATCGGCGGTTCCTCTGCCTTTTCTGCCATTGGTGCTGTGGACAGCCCGGTGGTGCGTGACCCCTATACCGGCTATCCCATCGTACCCGGCAGCAGCTTGAAAGGCAAGCTGCGTACCCTGCTGGCTCGCAGCACATATCAGGATATCGAAGCAATGGCAAAAGCCGGAAGTTGCGACAAAGACCCCGAGCAAATCCTCCGCCTGTTCGGTTCCTCGGAACCGGTGCGTCGTTCCCGCCTGCAGTTTGCGGATGCCTTTTTGTCTAATGCCAAAGAGCTTTCCAATGTGGGTGTGACCGAGGTCAAGACCGAGAACGCAATTTCCCGTGCAAACTCCGTGGCCAATCCCCGCCAGATTGAGCGTGTGATCGCCGGCGCAAAGTTCGGTGTCAGCATCGTTTACGATGTGACCGACCCGGCACAGGTCAAGGAAGATCTTTCTCTTCTGGCCAAAGGCATGAAGCTGCTGCAGATGGATTATCTGGGCGGCCATGGTTCTCGCGGCAGCGGCCGTGTCAGCCTGAAAAACTTTGCGCTGGAAGGCTATGGCGCGCAGATGGATCTCAGCCGCCTGAAATCCCTCTTTGATGAGGTGGATAGTTATGAACTATTTTCTGTTTAAGCTGCAGTTTGACACAGCTGTTCATTTCGGAGGAGCCGACTCTGCATTGTCGCTTTATACCTCCGAAGAGGCCCTGCGGGCAGATACCCTGTTTTCTACCCTCTGCCATGAGACCCTCGTCCAGCACGGAGAAGAAGCCTTAGAACAGCTTTGTGCGCAGGTCCGGCAGGGAAAATTCCTGCTCAGCGATACAATGCCCTGGTATGGCGAAACGTTTTACCTGCCAAAGCCCATTGCCGCGTCAGAATCCACCGAGGAGGTAGAAACCACCCTGCGTAAAAAGGTAAAGAAGCTAGCCTGGATCCCTGTGTTGGAATTCGACCGCTACGCCAGAAGCCTGCATGAAGGTCATTTTACCCCTGACGAGCAACCGGAAAGTTTTGGCACCCACTATGAGCAGACCAAGGCAGCTGTTCCCATGCAGGGGGATACCATGCCGTATCAGGTTGGACTGTTCCGTTTTGCGCCGGACTGCGGACTGTATTTCATCTGCGGATTTACCGAAGATGGTCAGGATGAAGATCTGGAGTATTTGCTGGATTGGCTGGGCGCTACCGGCATCGGCGGCAAAGTCAGCTCTGGTTATGGAAAGTTCCATGTTGTAGACAAGATTTATCTGAACGAACCTTTTGACGAGCAGACGGAGTGGATGTATCACGCTCTTTCTGCCGAGCATGCTCCTTATCTGCTGCTGAGTACCAGCTTGCCGCAGACAGATGAACTGGATAATGCATTAGAGGGTGCCTCCTTCCAGCTGGTGCGCCGCAGCGGCTTCATGGCATCCGATCGTGTGGAAACTCCACTGAAGAAAAAAACGCAGTATGCCCTTTCGGCAGGGTCTGTCCTGCAAAATCGTTATCAAGGTGCTTTGTATGATGTTGGTTTGTCGGATGTGCATCCGGTATACCGCTATTCCAAGCCAATCTTTATGGGGGTGACATTATGATTCAGCAGGATCATCTTCAGATCTTTGACCTTACTCTAAATGTATGGGCACCTCTGTTTGTTGGCAACGGCAGCAGCTATACCAAAAAAGAATACATGTACAATACCCGCAATGGCAAAGTCTCCTTTCTGGACGAGCAAAAATTTTTCAGTTTTCTGGTCGAGCACGATCTGGTGGACAAGTACGGACAGTTTATGCTTAGCGAGCAGTCCAATCTCTGGGCATTTCTGACTAAGGACTGCGGCATTTCCGATGCGGAGCTGAAAACGCTGACGCGCTATCAGATCGAGGTGGGGGACGCCCTGGATGCGGAGCACTCGCTGAAAGAGATCCATGCTTTCCAGCGTGATGCGCAGGGCCATGCCTACATTCCCGGCAGCAGCATCAAGGGTGCGCTGCGTACCGCATGGCTGCTGAGTGCGGTATTGGCTGACCGCAGCACCGGACACAGCCTTGCACAAAACCGCCGGGCCACCTTTCCGGAAGAGAAATATGTCAACCAGCTGCATCTGCGCACTCTGAAAGATGAAAGCATCGCTTCGGACGCCGTTAACAGCATTTTCCGTGGCATTCAGGTCTCCGACAGTGCCCCCATCCCGGATGCGCAGATGGTCCTTGTCGGAAAATTTGATGCACTTGTGAACGGTTCCTTTGCGAAGGGCAGTAATCGCGGCATCCCCATGTGTCGGGAATGCGCAGCGTCCGGCACTAAGGTACGCTTCAAGCTGACGCTGGATCAATCGGTGCTGAAGGGGCGCATTACCAAAGAGTCCCTTCTGGAGGCCATTCAGCAGTTTGATACTTACTACGAGCAGACGTATAGCAGGCACTTCACCCCGCCGAGCGGTGCAGTCAACCTGCCGCAGCAGCCACACCTGATCCTGGGCGGCGGCTCCGGGTTCTTTGCCAAGTCGCTGGCGTACCCCTATCTGGGCGAAGAAGAGGGACTGCGCTGGACGGCAGAACAAATGAAACAAATGTTCCACAACCACAAGCATGAGCGTGATGCCGAAAATGGCATTTCCCCGCACACCATGAAATATGCTCGCTTTCGTGGTCGGCTTTATCCCTATGGATATTGCGGGGTGAGTATCTTATGATCCAGCAGATTCAACTGGTTTTATCTCCGCCCAATGACGTGCGGATTCCCCAGTCGTGGTCCTATCGTCTGTATGGCTGGCTGATGTCACAGATTTCTTCTGAATTTGGAGAGCAGATGCATCTGCAAGGGGAACACCCCATTGCGCATTTTCTATGTTTTTCGCCGGAAAAACAGTCTTTGATCTGGACGGTCAACCTGCTAAATGACGCTGCTCGACAGGTAGTTTTTCCCGTTTTGGAATCTGCAAAGGAAATCCCTCTGCATGAATTGACACTCCCGGTTTCAGAGGTCCGCACCTTTCCGGCAATCTCCGCTGAAGAGCTGATCCGTTCTGGGCGCTCCCGCAGCGAAACCCGTGCCAAAATTGCTTTTCTGTCGCCTTGCGCCTTTAAGCAGTCCGGCCGCTATACTATTTTCCCGCAGGAAACTCTGCTTTTGCAAAGTCTGATTGCGCATTGGAACGCTGCCTTTCCAGAATATGCCCTTATCGATTCTGATGCACTGCAGGCTTTACAGCAAGGGCTTCATATTGTGGATTATAATCTCCATACCACACGTTATCTGTTGAAAGAAACGCGCATTCCAGCCTTTCAAGGCAATGTGACCATCGAGGCACGCCTTGCGCCGCCGCTTCTGGAACTTTGGAACGCGTTGCTCTCTTTTGCATCCCATGGCGGAGTTGGCATCAAAACCACTCTTGGAATGGGAGGCGCTGCTACGGATTTTTATAAAAAAACACCCGTTATATAAGCCTCATTGCTATCGAGAGACTGTTGCACTGCATCAGCCTCTTTTTATTGTAGCATCATACAAATTATCACGACCTCTATTATTTTTTATAAAAGCAATGCAGCTACAGTATATTTTCTGAGATCAAAAACTTCTTTTTCAATCAGATGCGGTTTATTCTCGATCATTGAATATTCTTCTAACGGGCGCTATAATAAAAGAAAACGGTAAGGAAGTGCACCTATGCTCTACCCCGGTCTGTACGAACAGGTCATCAATAACGCACTGAACCGCGAGCTTGCAGAGATCCCGGAAGCCTGCAAGTCCACTGCGCCCATCGACACGGCGGAGGCTGCCAAGGTGCTGGCGCAGTATCTGACCGACGTGGTACAGAAGGGTCTTGAGAACGTGCAGGACAACGGCGGCGGCATCGAGGCGCAGATCCAGCTGGCAAATCAGATCGTGACCACCATCCAGAACACCACACAGGAAGCTGACTTTGCCGCGCTCGGTGTTGACCAGCGGGCAGAGCAGCTTCTTGCGCTTTTGCAGCAGAATGACCCGCGCATTGCTACAGGAAAAAGCGCAAAGGACCTTGACCGCCCGGAAACCTCCATTGCGCAAAGTTCCCTGTTTACCGGCGCTATCCATGAGCCGCAGATGTACACGGAGCTGAAAAAGGAGATCGTTTCCGCCGACCGTATTGATATGCTGGTCTCCTTTATCAAGTGGAGCGGCTTACGCCTCATCATGGACGAGCTGCGGCAGTTTGCGCAAAGCGGCGGTGAGTTGCGCATCATCACCACCTCTTATATGGGCGCTACGGACGTAAAAGCCATTGAGGAGCTGCGCGCACTGCCCAATACGAAGATCAAGGTGAGCTACGACACCAAGCGTACCCGGCTCCACGCAAAGACCTATGTATTTTACCGGAGAACCGGCTTTACTACGGCGTATGTAGGCTCCTCCAACCTGTCCAATGCGGCAATTTCCAGCGGTCTGGAATGGAACGTCAAGGTGACCCAAAAGGACCTGCCGGAGACCATTGAAAAGATCGCAGCCACTTTTGAAAGCTACTGGAATTCCAGCGAGTTTGAATATTACGATGAAGGACAGCGGGAACGGCTGACCCGCGCCCTGAAAGCCGAAAAATACAGCGAGACCGACCACAGCGGAATCTACACCCTGGATATTCTGCCCTATTCCTACCAGCAGGAAATTCTGGACCGACTGGATGCCGAGCGCACCGTTCGGGGTTACAACCGCAACTTGGTAGTCGCCGCTACCGGCACCGGTAAAACCGTGATCTCCGCACTGGATTACAAGCGCTTCTGCAGGCAGCATCCGGGGCAGCCCTGCCGGCTACTGTTTGTGGCACACCGGGAGGAGATCCTGAAGCAGAGCCTGTACACCTTCCGGGCGGTGCTGAAGGATGCCAATTTCGGCGAACTGTATGTGGGCAGCCACAAAGCCGACAGCATCGACCATCTGTTTGTTTCCATCCAGACCTTCAATTCTCAGGAGCTTGCCGCTAAAACGGCAGCGGATTTTTACGATTACATCGTTGTAGACGAGTTCCATCATGCAGCTGCACCCACTTATCAGAAGCTGCTGGAATATTATCAATCGAAGATCCTGCTGGGGCTGACCGCTACCCCGGAACGTATGGACGGCAAAAGCGTTCTGGACTATTTCGGCGGGCGCATTGCCGCCGAGATCCGTCTGCCGGAGGCCATTGACCGGAAACTACTTTGTCCCTTCCAATATTTCGGCGTCACCGACACCGCAGATCTGAGCAGCCTGAAATGGCGTACCGGCGGCTACGATAAAAACGAATTGTCCAACCTGTACACCCTCAGCGGCATGGTGGCGGAGCGCCGCGCTGACCTTGTGGTGAGCTCCATCCTGAAATATGTCACCGATATCGACGAGGTAAAGGGTTTGGGCTTCTGCGTTTCCATTGCTCATGCCCAATTTATGGCGCGCTACTTTAATACCCACGGCATCCCGTCTATGGCACTGACCGGCGATTCTCCTGACGAGGAGCGCAACGCCGCCAAGCAGCGGCTGGTTTCCGGGGAACTCCGATTCCTCTTTGTAGTGGACATTTACAACGAGGGTGTGGATATCCCCGAGGTGAACACGGTGCTGTTCCTGCGTCCTACCGAGTCGCTGACCGTGTTTTTGCAGCAGTTGGGGCGCGGCTTACGTCTGGCAGAAAACAAGGATTGCCTGACCGTTCTGGATTTCATCGGACAGGCCAACAAAAAGTACAATTTTGAGGAGAAATTCGCAGCACTGCTTTCCAACACCACCCGCAGCGTCAGCCGGGAGCTCAAAGAGGGCTTTGTCTCTGCACCTAAAGGCTGCTATATTCAGTTGGAGAAATATGCCGCAAAATATGTGCTGGACAATATCAGCGCCTCCTATGACCGCACCTCCGGGCTTGTGGCGCGGGCGGCTGCCTTCACCGAGGATACCGGTCTGCCCCTGACACTGGGGAACTTCCTCGACTACTACCATCTCGACCCCCGGGCCATCTACAGCAAAAAGGTCTGCTTCAGCAGACTGTGCGTCCGCGCAGGGGCGGCATCCGATTTTGCAGAGCCTTTGGAAGAAACTATGACCAAAGCCCTTGCCCGCTTTGCGGTCGTGGATTCCCGCAGGTGGATCCGGTTTTTGCTGGGGCTTCTGCCGAAATTGGATAACACCGACTTTGCAGCCCTGCCGCCGGTAGAGCAGCGGATGCTGCAAATGTTTTATGTGACCCTCTGGGGCAAAACTGCAGAAAGCTGGGAGGATGAAGAAGTTCTCGATAACCTGTATGCTCTCTCGGATAGTCCCGTTTTGCTGGGGGAACTGCAGGCACTTTTGCAGTATCAATATGACCGCATTGATTTTATCGACGAACCTGTGGATGTAGGCTTTGATTGTCCGCTGGACCTGCACTGCACCTATACCCGCGACCAGCTGCTAGTGGCACTGGACTTTTTGAAGCCTGCCACTGTCCGCGAGGGTGTGAAGTGGCTGCCGGAAAAGCAGCTGGACGTATTCTTTGTGACCCTGAACAAAGCGGACAAGGATTACTCTCCCACCACCATGTACAAGGATTATTCCATTAACGAAAGCCTGTTCCACTGGCAGAGCCAGAGCACCACCGCCGAAAACTCTGCCACCGGGCAGCGCTACATCCATCACCGGGAAAAAGGAAGCCGTGTGCTGTTATTCGTGCGTGAGTTCAAGGCAGATGCCCGTTTTGGCGGTGCAGGAGCGTATACCTATCTGGGCACGGTGAACTATGTGAAGCATGAGGGCTCCCGTCCCATGAATATCACATGGAAGCTGGACCGCCCGATTCCTGCAAAGTTCCTCAAAAAGACCAACAAGCTGGTAGTCGGTTAAAAGGAGAATATCATGAAGGTTGTTCGCGTTGTTGCAGCTGTGATCTGCGACGATATTCAGACGAAACATAAAATTTATGCCACCGCCCGCGGCTACGGCGAATATAAGGGCGGATGGGAGTTCCCGGGTGGCAAAATCGAGCCGGGTGAAACCCCGCAGCAGGCACTGAAACGAGAGATCCGGGAAGAGCTGGATACCGAGATCGCGGTAGGCGACCTCATCGACACCATTGAATACGATTATCCCGCCTTCCATCTTTCCATGGACTGTTTCTGGTGTGAGGTGGTCTCCGGCAAACTGGTGTTGAAAGAAGCCGAGGCTGCACGCTGGCTGACTAAAGAGGAGCTTGATTCTGTTCCGTGGCTTCCGGCGGACCAACTTCTTTTAGCGCAAATACGTCCTGCATTATAATTTTTTATGATAAATTCCTCTCTCTAGCTTTCTCAAATTTCCATTTTTCACCCAGATATAATAATCATGATCCAAAGCCTCTGAGTCGAAAGACTCAGGGGCTTTTTCATGTCTGGAGGTGAGCACTTTGTTATTCCGCACCATCACTATCATTATTACCATCGTATTTTAAAGCGCAGCTGCGCAGAAAGGAGAAAGCATTATGAACTTTTGGTCCGAAATCGTCAAAGAGGTTGGCACCGTCCTGGTGGAAGTCCTCGTCCGCATCGCTGAAGAAATGGAAAACAACAATTGATCACAGTACACTGAAAAGGAGATTTTACTATGCCCGCAAATGTTGAAACGATGTTCTCTGTCCGTGAGACCCCTTGGCACGGCCTTGGCCGGATCATCATGGATGCCCCTGCAAGCCGTGAAGCCTTGGAACTGGCCGGCCTGGATTGGCAGGTGGAGAGCCGTAATATCTATTCTGGTACAGGTGCTATGATCCCCGGCTATCGCGCAAATGTCCGCAGCACCGATGATGCTGTTCTAGGCGTGGTATCCGATCGCTACCGCATTGTCCAGAATGAGGAAGCATTCCAGTTCACCGATGATCTGCTGGGTGAAGGTGTCACTTATGAAACTGCCGGTTCCCTGCAGGGCGGCAAGAAGGTCTGGATGCTGGCAAGGCTTCCGCGGAAATATCTTATCGCTGGAGATCAGGTAGTACCATATCTTGTGATCTTCAACAGTCATGACGGCAGTTCTGGTGTGAAAGTGGCCATGACTCCGATCCGTGTAGTCTGCCAGAACACGCTGAACCTCGCGCTGAATACCGCAAAGCGCAGCTGGACTGCACGCCACACCGAAAATGTTCTGCTCCGCGTGCAGGATGCCCGTGAAACCCTGCAGCTGGCCAGCAACTATATGGTTGAACTCGGCAACCGTGGCGAAGAGCTGGCTCGCATCGATTTATCCGATCACAAGGTGCAGGAGTTCATCAATGAGTTTTTCCCGATTTCTGAGGACCTGTCCGATTGCCAGCGGAAGAATAACCTGCGCCTGCAGGAAGATCTGAAGGCTCGCTATTATAACGCACCGGATCTGGAATGGGTCGGCAAGAACGGTTGGCGCTTTATCAACGCAGTCTCCGATTTTGCCACCCACGCGGATCCTCTCCGCAAGACCAAAAACTACAACGAGAACCTGTTCCTGCGCACCGCAGAGGGCAACCCCATGATCGACAAGGCTTACAAGATGGTGCTGGCAGCAGCATAAAGGAGCAAGCCATGAATGATGTAAATAACCGCATTTTCAGGGAATTCACGGAATTTTTTGACAACGTTGAGAAGAATGCTTCTGAAATCAGCGTTACCATGGCTTATGAGATCACGATGAAAAGTACCATCAGCACCGCCATTATTGTTTTGGAATCCGAGGGTAGACTGGAGGAGCGCTACTGGAACCATCTCAGGGTGCAAAATAATATTCTGGATTTTCTTTACGACATGTGGGTTGGCTCTTGCCATTCATTGGCCAGTGACTTTTCCACGATCATGAAAGACTTGGTGGAATACGACTTCATCATTACTGAATCAATTATGAGAGAAAGGATGCAAAGTGCATGAAAAGATTGATTTCAACTTTGAACCTGTCCAAAGAGGATTGGCTCCGTTACCGCAAATGCGGTATTACTGGCACGGATGCCGGGGCTATTCTTGGTCTAAATCCCTACCGCTCGGCATTTCAGGTGTACCACGATAAAATCAGTGATACCTTTGAGAATATCGACAATGAGGCTATGCGTCAGGGACGCGATCTGGAAGATTATGTCGCGCAGCGCTTCACCGAGGCCACCGGTCTGAAGGTACGCCGTGCAAATGCCATTTACCAGAGCGAGGAACATCCGCTGCTTCTGGCAGATTTTGACCGCCTGATCGTTGGGCAAAAAGCTGGATTAGAGTGCAAAACGGTTTCGCCGTTTTCTGCGGACAAGTGGGCTGATGGAAAAATCCCTGCACATTACATGGCTCAGGTCAATCACTATCTGGCTGTCAGCGGTTTTGACTGCTGGTACATTGCTGCTCTGATTTTCGGGAAGGAACTGGTGATTCACAAGATCACAACCGACAAAGAAGTTCTGAACAACCTCATTGCCAAGGAAGAGCACTTCTGGAAATACAACGTGATGCCCGAAATTCCGCCTGTACCTACCGGAAGCGAGGGGGATACACAGCAGATCAATCAGCTGTACTCTGCAGATGATAGAAACAAAACTGCCGATCTGAATCCCATCCGCGACCTGTTGGATAAGCGGCAGGAGCTTTCTGATCAGATCGAACAGCTGGAGCAGGAAAAAGCCTCTATTGAACAGCAGGTGAAGTTGGAGATGCAGGACGCCGCCTATGGTACAGCACCGGGCTACAAGGTGTCCTGGGTATCCTCCGAAAGTAAACGGGTAGACTCCCAGCGTTTGAAGAAAGAACAGCCCGATATTTTCAATCGGTACAGCAAGAATGTAAGCAGCCGCAGGTTTACCATTATCCATGCAGCATAATTTTTGTACGCCTATAGGCACACAAAATTCGCGCTTTAGCTATTTTTATTTAATAGAAAAGCACAATACTGTTTACACAACAATAATTGTATGCTAAGATAAGAATATGAGGTGATGCACGATGGTTCTGCGCAAAAGTTATTTGGATAAGATCATTCCTTTTATCGATCAGGATCTGATTAAAGTTCTGGTTGGAATCCGGCGCTGTGGAAAAACAGTCCTTCTCGGTCAGATCAAGGACGTGCTCCTCCAGCGCAACATTCCCGCACAGAACATTATTCAGGCCAATTTTGAGTCCATGCGCTTCCGCAACACCCGTACTGCAGAAACGCTTTACGACTACATCGCAGAAAAAGCGGAAGGCTGCACCGGCAAAATTTATATTCTTCTGGATGAGATTCAGGAGGTGGAGCGCTGGCAGATTGCAATCAATTCTCTTCGTGTCGATTTCGATTGTGATATTTACCTGACCGGCTCCAATTCCAAGCTGCTTTCCGGCGAATTGGCAACCTATCTTTCCGGACGATACATCCAGATTCAGCTTTTCCCCTTTTCGCTGGCCGAAGCAAAACAGCAATGCATTGAAAACGGAACCTATACTTCGGATGAAAAGCTCTTCGCAGACTATTTGAAGTACGGCGGTTTTCCGCAGCGTTTCTTCCTCCCTGACGATCATTCAATCACCACCTATCTGGGCGATCTTTACGAGGCTATCATTGTCCGTGACATCATGCTGCGCCACAATATTCGCGAACAGACCGCATTACGTAATGTCCTTGCATTCCTGCTGGACAATATCGGCAATCCGTTTTCTGCCCGTAATATCAGTGGACGCATGGTTTCGGAAGGAATCAAGACAACCACTGCTACCGTGCTGAACTACGTTGATTATTTCAAGGAAGCCTTTATCCTTCTGAATGCAAGCCGCTATGATATCAAAGGAAAAGCGCTCCTGTCCAGCACAGAAAAGTACTATGCAGTCGATCTTGGGTTGCGGAACGTTATCAAGAAAAGCGAAGAGCTTGACAGCAACAAGCTGTATGAGAACATCGTATATCTGGAAATGCGGAGCCGTGGCTATGAAGTTCAGGTCGGCAAGCTGGACGACACCGAAATTGATTTTATCTGCTACCGTGGAGATGAAAAGCTCTATATTCAGGTTGCTTACCTGATCACTCCCGCCGATGAAGAACGGGAGTTCGGTAATCTTGAGCGGCTGCACGACAACTATCCTAAGTATGTTATCAGTGGTGATTTGGCGAATTTAAGCCGAAACGGAATCATTCATCGAAACATCATTGATTTTCTGCTCAATCCGTAATTTTCACATCATGGGGCACAACAGTTGACGCTGTTGTGCCCTTTTTTCTTTATCAGAATTGGAGGCATTCTTATGGAAAATCCATTCGTAAAATTATTTGCTATCGACTTCAAAGATCATCTGGAAGTCAAGAAGTCCGTCAATACCGAGTTAAAATATGTAAGCTGGGCGTATGCCTGGGCGGAGGTAAAAAAGCTATATCCTGCTGCCAGCTACGAGGTCAAGAAATTCAACGGCCTGCCCTATGTTTATGACCCCATCACCGGCTTCATGGTGTACACCACTGTCACGATTGAGGGCGTTTCGCACGAAATGTGGCTTCCGGTTTTGGACAGTTCCAACAAAGCCATGAAAGCCGTGCCTTACACCTATACCACCCCGAAATGGGACTACAATCCGCAGACCCGCCGCCGTGAAAAGATCGGCATGGAAGAACGTACCGTAGAAGCAGCCTCTATGTTCGATGTGAATAAAGCTATCATGCGGTGCTTAGTGAAGAACCTTGCTATGTTTGGCCTTGGCCTGTATGTTTATGCCGGAGAGGATTTGCCGGAAGATGCTGCACCGCAGCCGGAGGCGGAACTGCAAAAGCAGCCGAAACCGAGATCCGCTACCCCGAAGCAGGAACAGCCGCCCATGCCCTGCATCTGCGCCCGGTGCAACCAGCCCATCAAGAGGGTCAAGCTGAAGGATGGCTCCATCATGCAGGCGGCAGAGTTTGCAGCCACCCATGAGGGAATGTGCGCTGACTGCTATAAAGCCACCAGATTGAACGTAGCATAATAAAACTGCTCTATTTCGATGTCACTTGATTCTTGTATGATTCTATATTTCATGGTACACTTACAGTAGTGAGTTCTGAAAGCTCTCCTCTGTGAGTGGAAAGGAGCATTGCATGAAAGATTTGCAGTTTCCTGTTGGAATCTCGAATTTTGAAAAGATTCGAGAAGGCGGGTATTATTATATCGACAAGACCAATCTGATTTCTGAACTTCTTAGCGGTGGTATCGCTGAAGTAACATTGATCACTCGTCCTCGCCGTTTCGGAAAATCACTTGGTATGAGCACTCTCGCAAATTTTCTGGACATCCGCAAAGACAGCAAGCAACTGTTTGAGGGATTGGCGATCTCCAAAAATACAGAGCTTTGCAAAAAATGGATGAACCAGTGTCCTGTGGTATTTTTCTCTTTCAAGGATACGGACGGTCTGACCTTTGAAAGCGCCTATGGAATGCTGCGCATGAAACTGGCATTTGCATTCCAGGATTATCAGTTTCTTTTGGATGACGATGCTATTTCTGACGATGACAAAAGCATCTTTAAGCGGATTCTGGGACGCACTGCATCCATGGATGAAACAAAAAGCTGCTTTTTGCTATTGACCCGGATGCTGGAAATCCACTTCAAAAAATCGGCGGTCGTCATTCTGGATGAGTATGATGTTCCCATTGCAAAAGCCAGCAGCAACGGATATTATTCGCAGATGCTGGACGTGATGCGGGCTATGATGAGCACCACGCTCAAAGACAATACTTCGCTTGACTTTGCTGTTATTACCGGCTGTCTGAAAATTGCTAAAGAAAGCATTTTTACCGGGACGAACAATTTTGTTTCGGACACGATTCTTTCTCCCCGGTTGAGCGAATCCTTTGGTTTCACACAGACAGATGTAGATCAAATGCTGAAAGATGCTGGTCTTGAATCGCAGTCTGCTGAAATCAAGGCATGGTACGACGGTTATCATTTTGGCGATGCAGACATTTATTGTCCGTGGGATGTGATCAGTTATCTGCGGGATTTCCAGTATGGTGTAGCACAGAAGCCGAAAAGCTATTGGAAAAACACCAGTGATAACGCCATCATCCGTTCTTTCATCGACTATGCAGGCGACAATATCACCACAAAGCTTGAAACTCTGATGGCTGGCGGCTCTATTGTTCAGCATATTGAAGAAAACCTGACCTACGATTATCTGCACTCCTCTGAGGAAAATCTTTGGAGTGTGCTGTATCTGACAGGCTATCTGACCAAGGTGCGGGATAAAGATTTGACGGATTCGCTGCCGGATGGCTGCTCTGCGCTGATGATTCCCAATGCAGAGATTCAGGAAATTTTTGAAACCACTGTAAGCAAGTGGTTTGACGATAGCGCTAAGGCGTGGAACCGCAGCCCTTTGTTTGATGCAGTCTGGAGCGGAAACAGCGAAGCTCTGACAAAAGAAATGACCAAGCTGCTGCGTATGACCATCAGTTACCATGACTATCGGGAGGATTTTTACCACGCTTTCCTTGCGGGCATCTTTACTGGTGCTGGCTATGTGGTGGAATCCAACAAAGAGCATGGCGAGGGTCGCAGCGATGTCATTGTAAAGGATATCCGCAATGGCCGTGTGGCAATTTTTGAAGCCAAGTATTCCAAAACTCTGGATGCTCTGCCGGATGCCTGTGATGCTGCCATTCAGCAGATCAATGACCGGATGTATGCAGCAGACTTCCGGGATGACTATGATGACATCCTCTGTTATGGCATCGCATTCTTCAAAAAGCGTTGTATGGTACGCAAAAAATAAACACTATACTGGAGGCCCACACAATATGTGCGATGTGCTTGATAAAGTGGAAAACCGTGGCATTGCAAAGGGAAAAGCCGAAGGGGAAGATACGCTGGCTTTGCTGATGAAGAAGCTGTTCGATCAGAACCGTATTGAAGATGCAAAGCGGGCTTCTGAAGATAAGGAGTACCGTGCTCGGCTGATGAAAGAGTTTGGCATCAGCTGAGCAAAAAATTATATGTACAACTGGGAGAGTGTCTTCGGATGCTCTCCCTTTACTTTTGCAGGACAGTCCGCGTGGATTGTCCTGTTTTTATTTGGAGGCATACAATGAAAGAAGAAAAAATCAAAGTCCTTGCGCTCCTGCCAATGGAGCTGCCAAAGGAAATCGAGCTGGACAACACGCTTGAAGCCATGCAGAAATTTGTAGGCGGGCTGATCGAATGCATCACATAAGCTCTATCTCACCCTTGATCTTGTGAAACGTTTGGTCGCAAAGCGCATGCCGGAATTTCTTACATCTGATGTTCTGGCTCAGTTGACTGAAGCTGGCATTCTTTCGAGCTCTATCGTAAAGACGCTCACGCTCTCTACCGGGCATTCCAAAAATGTCAGGCTTCGATCAATTAATCGCAGCTTTGTGAATGGATATGGTCGTCGTGACATTACAACTATTTCAACCTAAAGGAGGTTATCTTATGATTTCAAGGCCAGAAATCCAGGCATTCCTTGGCACGTATCAGGAAGGTGCTGAAAAATTCCCGGTCCACCTTCAACTTCACCCCGGAGTTGATCCTTCCAGTATATTCCTTACTGGATCAAGCGGCAGCGGAAAATCCACGGCGGGGCAATGCATGGCAATTCAATTCGCTAAGCAAAGAACCCCCTTGCTCGCATTGGACCTTGGACACACTTTGTCGCCTGATCACATTTGCCCACCGCTGTCCTCTGAATTTGAGGCACTGGCAATCAGGCATGATCTCTACAATGAATCTGTGGCCACCGACATTCTCAATCCTAAACCTTGTGGAAGCAATACAGAGTCCCCCTATGACACGGCCTATGGTCTTTGCCAGATCATTGGACAAAATAATCGTTTTGGCCCTGCTCAAATCGCATCGCTCACAGCCGAGGTCAAAACGATTGTGGAGCACCGGGAAATTTGTCCCCATATCTTCCCAAGCATTCTTAAGGCATTGAAAAGTTCCACTTCTGCAAATGTCCGCATGTTGGGAAATCGACTGGAGCCGCTTCTCCAGCATGATGTGTTTGAACGCCGCCAAAACGGAAGCTCTTCCCTTCCGATTTCGCCTCATATACATATTTTTGATGTGAGCAGCTATCCTGATACAATCAGGACTACCTTGGCAGAACTTCTGTTGTACGATTGGTTTCGCTCCGCTCGTGCGCTGCAGATTCCCATCGTTATCATGGTCGATGAAGTGCAGAATCTCAGGCTTGGTCGCGGCACGATTCTGAACCGAATTATCACAGAAGGCCGCAAGTTTTCAATCGGTTCTATTCTAATCTCACAATCTTTGAAGGGCTTTGCTCCAGATGAGCAGTTGGCGTTGAGTCAGACTGGAACCAAGCTTTTCTTCAAACCGCCGCTCACGGAAATTCGAGCCTGTTCCGAGATGCTAGCCGAACCAGTTCGGCGTTCCGGAACGGTCGAGCTTCTTAAAAAGCTGAAGGTCGGTCAGTGCCTTCTGTTATCCGATTTCACGCACATCGGAGACTCGCTCCAACCCAGCTCCGACTGTATTCAGGTAAGCATCAACTTTCCGACATCTATTATTGAATAAACAAGTAGGAGGATTTATCATGAACATCCCAGATGGATTTTTTGAAAACCCTGTTTCTCCCGAGTACGCTGATCTGCTTTCAACTATGGGCGCCCCAATTTACTTTACAGAGGCTCCATGTTGCCACTCCGGCGATTGTGGATACATCGATTGTAGTGCTATCACGCTGCGTGACCAGAGCCTATTCTTTAACTGCGGCTATGTCGTTCCCCCTTTAAACGCCCAATATGAGGAAGTACAACCCGATTTGCATTCTTTGGAGCGTTATGATTTTTCAAAAATGCCAGATCTTCCCTGGTACCCTTAATCACACTTTAAGAGTCCTATATCTGAGAAAGATATTCTTACTTTGAAGCCACCTGTGCTTTCCATTATTTTGCGAAAGGAGAGAAAAGTTATGATTGATAAGCAACAGGATTTTCTTACACTAACAGGTGCGGCTCGCCGTGCACGGAGCGAAGGTTATGATATAACATACCACGGTCTCCGCAATCTCGTAGCCGCCGGTTACATAAGTCACGTACCGAACGGATCACGTATCTACGTGTTTTACCCCAATGTGATCCGCTTTCTCCAGAAGGGGCTCACGGCTGAGCAGAGCCTGGACTACCAGCTTTCCCGCGCCCGTAACTGATCTAACCGTTCGCCCTCAGTATCCTCCGATGCTGAGGGCATTTTTTGAAGCAGGAGGTTCAAATCTATGTTCTGTGAAAATTGCGGCCATCAAATCTCAGATACCGCTAAATTCTGCTCTGCCTGCGGTCATCCCGTTGGCACAACGCCATCCCCCGGTGCAGTAGCTCCACCTGCCGTTCCAGCCAAACGAGAATCGCCCCGGCTGAAAGCCTCGTCTGGCAATGGCAGCATCACACGAATGTCCGGAATACGCCGGAAGCCATGGCTGCTCCGAATGCCGATCCCCGATCCTCACACCGGAATTACAGTCATGAAGGCTGTTGGCACCTACGTCACCCGTGAAGAAGCCGAGGCGGTACGCGCCGAAATGATGAAGCGTCCGGCCACACCCTATCAGGACTCTACCCTGCAGGACTGCTTCCGGATGTTCAAAGAGTCCCGTGAATATAAGGGCCGGTCCGATAAGGCTCGCGAGCTCTATGACATTGCGTGGAAATATCTCCGTCCGCTGTGGCACTTCAAAATTGCCGCCCTCTATGCGCAGGACTTTCAAAACATCTTAGACAAGATGGCCGATAACGGCCTGTCTCAAAGTATGTTGGAAAAAGAGCGTACTCTTATCAGTAAGCTGTATCGCACAGCCATTGGCTGGCGTGTCGTGGATGCCAACCTTGCATCTGTCCTGAAAGTCGAAGGACGCAAATCTCCGGAACGCGAGATTTTCACGGACGAACAGGTGACGCTGATCCTGAGCCAAAAGAACACGCCCACCGGGCAGATGGTAATTGCTCTTCTGGCCTGCGGAGTTCGTATCTATGAGCTGCTGCACTTCAAACACGAAGATTTTCACCGCACGGAATCCGGTGCTTATCTGATCGGCGGCTGCAAGACCGAGGCCGGACGCAACCGCATCATTCCCATTCTCGACTTTGGCATTCCGGTTTTTGAACATGCGTATGCCACCTCTGTGGAAAATGGTCCGCTCTTTCCCAATGGAAAAGGCGGTTTCTGGAATGAGAAGAACTGGCGTAACCGCAAATTCTATCCTTTCTTGGAGGAAATCGGCATCCAGCCGAATCCTTACGACGAAAATGGTAAGCGCAAACCGGAGTTTGCCGGGAAGCTTGCCACCTATACGCCCTACACCACCCGCCATACCTACGCCAGCCTTTGTGACCGCGCAGGCGTCAACAAGGATATCCTGAAACGCGCTGTCGGGCACACGCCCAAATCCAAAACGCTGGATGAAGTCTATCTCCATCCGAAAGCGACCCAGATGATCGAAGCCTTTGACTCGGCCAATCAACTGGTCAAAGATGAAGTTCTGGCTCTGCCAGAAGAATAACCCCTACATACCAGAAAAACCGTCAACGCATGAGAGAGAAATCTCTCACGTTTTGACGGTTTTCTTTTTTACCCTAAAAGCACTCTTGCTCTGCGCTGTACCTCTTTTTCGATCATCTTCAAGCGATTTGGCGGCAGATTATAACGTGTCGCTCTGCGGTCAAAATGGAAATCCAGCAGCTTATGGAGCATTGTACGGTGACGAGGTTTCATTGCACTCTTTGCAGCTGCAAAGAAATCATCGTATGCAAGCGGAAGCAGTGTGCGGGCATATTCATCAAATGCTTTCTGGTTGTCCCAAAGATCCGTTCCGCCCAGACTGAACAGCGAGTTTCCGTGGTCAAACAGCGGTGCGGGTGCCGCAATCGCATTGGTCTTATTATCTACCAGCACGCCAAAGTTTCCATAGTGGCGGTCTGTATTGCAGATGATTGCATCAAAGACCAGCATATCTTCCAGTGCATCCACAAAGTTCTGACCTAACGTCTGATAATACGCAAAAATTGCTTTTATTCCACCTTTGGACACAAGCTGTCCGATGGGAATATAAGAATACTCTTTGCTGGTGAACAGCTCACACTTGGAACAAAGCGTCTTTTTCAGATCTTTTGTCAGGGTGTAGCGAATCGCATTCACGCCCATCACCTGTGCAACTTGATAAGCATACATTTCCGAGTACGGTTCAAATCCCAGATTACTGAACCCTGACGTGCCACCTTTATAAAGATAGATTTTTCCGTTTTGTCTGCGCCAGCATTTTGGCAGCATCCCGTTGGTCGAGAACTCCGGGCAGGACGCAAGCGAAGTTCGTATGCTGCTGCCATATCCTGTAAAGGCGATTGCTGCCAGCACCTGACTGAATCGGTTATCGTAAAGATTTACTTTTTCAAAGGTGTCACCGGAGCCCTCTGCATCTACCCAAAAGCAATCATTGAGTGAAAGTCCTTTGCAGACGGTGATAATTCCCAGCGGACGATTCAAAGAAAGCCCCACCTTGGAGAGCAGAGCATCTACATACGCTCGGTTCTTCGGAATTGTGCGATGCCGCAGCCAGCGTTCTACGCCATCTTCTGATACAGTCAGGTTCAAAGGTAGAAAGGAACTGTTTTCTTCGTAAACCTTTATAATATGGAGGTCAGTATCTGCACTGTCCATGTTTGCTTCAAAGGTAAGCAGTGGCAAATCAAAATGCCGGATGGTGTAGCGCACAGCGATTTCTCCTTTCATCCATGATCTTTTTCTTTATTATACGGCATCAGAATCCGAATGAAAAGCACCGTCGTCATTCTGTACAAAATTTGAGGATAAAATTTTATACCCAAAAATCTGCAAAAATCGGGTTTCCGGAGCCATTTTGCCGTTCCTCCCCGAATTTTGCTACAGATCTGCTACAAACTTGCTACAAACGACTGAAAAGGGGACATAAAGATTTCAAACCATTCTCTGACCAGCTGGACTTTTGAGCATCATCCCCGGTAGACATTCCTGACCGTTGGAACCCGCGCACTAATCAAAGCCCTGCTAGGGCTTTGATTGCCCCGCCTGCGGCGCGGCCGTGCTGTTCGAGTCCCTAATTCTCTATACACTAACATAAGTCCGCGTATAGTGCAAAAAAAGCCACTAACTTCTGTTAGTGGCTTATGCATGGTGGAGCATTGTCCACAGCACTCGAACCCAACACTTCCTCACGGGTGACCGTTTTGGCATCATCCGTGAAGTTGAAATTGAGTACGACCCGGTCATCAAAGACGTAGACCGAGTTGACAAAGGTATCAATGATCTGCCGCTGGTGTTCCGTGCTGCCCACGTCACCCTTGCGGAATTTTTCAAGCCAGAACCGAATCCACTCACGGGTCAGGACGGGCTTTTTCAGCTCTTCTTCCAGAATGCTGGTGTTCAGGGCTTCTTTCCGGGCTTCCAGCTCGTCCAACCGCTGCTTGGTGGTCGGGGTCAGGATGCCCTGTTCAATGGCTTCCAGAAGGTTTGCGAGTCGTTTCTCTGTATCCCGGAGTTGCTCTTTCAGAACAGGCAGCCGGGTGTTCTCCTGCTGCTGGGCTTCCATGACCAAATCTATCAGCCGTTCGATGATTTCATCGCTGAAAATCACCTTAATGGCAGTGTCCACCACGAACCGTTCCAGCGGCTCCTTGCGGATGGCTTTCAGGTCGCAATGCGCCTTGCCGTGGCGTTTGGCGTTGCCGCACTTGTAGTAATAGTAGGTGTTTCCCATGTGGCTGGTGCCGCTTTC